>JBOICD010000021.1:0-16512 GCA_050739855.1 Pseudomonas sp. | reverse complement strand
TTTGAGTACCGCGCCGACGAAGTCGCCCATTTCGATGAGGGCGATTTCCGGCAGGTTGTAGACCCGGCGCATGGTGTCTTCGCTGGCGTTGCCGGTGCAGGCAGCGATGTGCAGGTAGCCGTTGGTTTTCGCCACATCGATACCCTGGTGGATCGAGGCGATATAGGCCGAGCAGGAGAACGGGCGAACGATGCCGCTGGTGCCAAGAATCGACAGGCCACCCAGAATGCCCAGGCGCGGGTTCATGGTTTTCAGCGCCAGGCTTTCGCCGTCCTGCACATTTACCGTAACTTCAAAACCGCCGTTGTACGCGCACTCTTCGGCAAGCCGTTGCAGGTGCTCGGTCATCATCCGCCGTGGCACCGGGTTGATCGCCGGTTCGCCCACCGCCAGGACCAGGCCAGGGCGGGTCACAGTGCCCACGCCTTTGCCGGCGACGAAGCGTACTCCGGGTTCAGCCTGCAGGCGCACGCGACTGTAGAGCAGGGCGCCATGGGTGACATCGGGGTCATCGCCGGCATCCTTGAGGGTGCCGGCTTCGGCACCGTCCTCATGCAGGCGACAGAACTCCAGGCGCATCTGCATCTGCTTGCCTTTGGGCAAGGTGATCTGCACGGCGTCGCTCTGGGCACCGGTCAGCAGCAGGCGTGCCGCGGCAAGACTGGTGGCAGTGGCGCAGCTGCCGGTAGTCAGGCCGCTGCGCAGGGGGGCGGGTTGTTCCTGGGTTTCGTCACGCATCAGCGGGCTTGATCGCTTCTAGCAGGGTGATCGGCAGGGCCTGGCGCCAGGTATCGAACTCGCCCAGGGGCTGGGCCTGGGCGATATGGATGCGGGTCAGTTCACCGCCATGTTGTTCACGCCAGTTGACCAAAGTCAGCTCGCTTTGCAGGGTGACAGCATTGGCCACCAGGCGACCACCCGGGCGCAGTTGCTGCCAGCAGTGCTGCAGCACGCCTTCACGGGTGACACCGCCGCCGATGAAGATGGCATCCGGGCGTTCCAGACCCTCCAGCGCCTGCGGAGCACGGCCGCGGATCAATTGCAGGCCGGGGACGCCAAGGGCATCGCGGTTGTGCTCGATCAGTTGCTGGCGACCCTCATCGGATTCAATCGCCAGTGCCCGGCAGCTGGGATGGGCGCGCATCCACTCGATGCCGATCGAGCCGCTGCCGGCGCCGACATCCCAGAGCAACTCGCCCGGTTGTGGCGCCAGGCGGGCGAGGGTGATGGCGCGTACATCACGCTTGGTCAGCTGGCCGTCGTGCTGGAAGGCGGAGTCAGGCAGGCCTGCCAGTGGCGACAGGCGTGGTGCATCGGGTGCAGCCAGGCATTCGATGGCAACCAGATTCAAGTCAGCAATCTGCGTGTGCGGCCAGTGCCCGGCAGTGCCCTCAAGGCAACGCTCGGCGCTACCGCCAAGGTGCTCGAAGACCTGCATCCGGCTCGGCCCGAAGCCGCGCTCGCGCAGCAACGCGGCAATCGCCGCCGGGCTGCTGCCGTCGTTGCTCAGCACTAGCAAGCGCACGCCGCTGTAAAGATGGGCATTGAGCGCCGCGAGGGGACGTGCCACCACGGACACTGTCGTCACTTCCTGCAGAGGCCAACCCAGGCGCGCTGCGGCCAGCGCGCAGGAGGAGGGCATCGGCAACACGCTCATCTCATCGGCGTCGAGCTGGCGGGCAAGGCTGGCGCCAACACCGAAGAACATCGGGTCACCGCTGGCCAGCACACATACCGGTTCACCGCGCAGGGCCAGTACCGGCATCAGGGAGAAGGGACTGGGCCACAGCAGGCGTTCGCCGCGAATGCAGCCTGGCAGCAGATCCAGCTGACGCTGGCCACCAAACACCTTTGCTGCGCCCAGCAGTGCACGCCGGGCATTCTTGCCCAGGCCACTGAAACCGTCTTCACCGATACCTACTACTGTCAGCCAGGGCGACATGCGTTTTCCTCAATACCCAGCAATCCGACCGGCAGGCTTTTCATGCCTTCGGACAAAGCAGGCATAATACCGCGCCTTCTACACTGAAGTGCCTTTTCACGATTGTCGGGTGACCTTTTGAACCAGCCTGTATCGGCCCACCAGCCCCAAGCTTCGCTGCGCCCCTCGGCCTGTCCGGGGTTGCTGCGTATCGTCCAGGCCAAAGACGGTGGGATCTGCCGGATCAAGCTGGCCGGCGGTGCGCTTACGGCTGACCAGGCTGATGCGGTTGCTAGCGCTGCCGAACGATTTGCCGCCGGCGAGATCGAGGCCACCAACCGGGGCAACCTGCAGATCCGTGGCATCGGCAGCGAACCGGCCGGGCTGATCGAATGGTTGTTGGCGGCCGGCCTGGGCCCGCGCGATGTAGCGGGTGACGATGTACGTAACCTGATGCTCAGTCCGGTAGCCGGTGTCGATCCGCAGATGCTGTTCGACACCCGTCCTTTAGCGGCGCAGCTGCTGCAGGCGCTGGAAACCACCCCGCGCTTTCATCAGCTTTCAGCCAAGTTCGCCGTGCAGTTGGATGGCGGCGAAGCGCTGGCGATGCTTGAACACCCCCATGACCTGTGGCTCAGTGCCCTGCAGCTGGAGGGAGAACGGTGGCTGGCGTTTGGCCTGGCAGGTTGCCCGGCGCAGGATTCACCCTTGGGGGCCGTGCCCCTGGCTCAGGGGCATGAACTGGTGCTGGCGGTGCTCCATCGCTTTCTTGACCTGGCCCGGCCAGAGCAAGCGCGGATGCGTCAGTTGCTGGTCGAGCATTCGCCAGACGATTTTGTCGCGGGGCTCGGCCTTCCGATCCGTCGCGACCTGGCTGTCTTGCATTGGCGTCGACCAGCAACGGCAGGCAGCTATCTGGGGATTTATCCACAGCGGCAAGCTGACCTGAGCGCGGTCGGCGGCGCTGCACCGTTGGGCCGTCTGAGCCCGTCGATGCTGCGCGGCGCTGCGCAACTGGCGCGTGAATGGGGTGACGGCAGTCTGCGCATGACGCCTTGGCAGAGCCTGTTGTTGCCCAATATCCCGCACCGCCAAGTGGACGCCGTCCGTACCGGACTGGCTCAGCTCGGCCTGCTTTGCTCGGCAGATGAAAAGCTGGTTCGCCTGGTTGCCTGCACTGGCTCTGCCGGGTGCGCCAAGGCCCAGGCTGAAACCAAGGGCGATGCCCGCGTGCTGGCCACACTACTCACCACCGGCACCCCGGCCAGCGTGCACCTGAGCGGCTGTCCACGTTCCTGCGCCATGGCCCATGTCGCGGCGGCAACGCTGCTGGCGCAACACCCTGGCCACTACGACTTGTATCTGCGTGACGCAGCCCTGCCGGGTTTCGGCAGTCTGCGCGCACGCAACCTCACACTGAAAGAAGCCGGCGCACTGCTAGACGCCTGCTCACGGAGCACCCTTGATGATTGATTACATCCGCGATGGTCAGGAGATCTATCGCAATTCCTTCGCGATCATTCGGGAGGAAGCGCGGCTCGATCGTATTCCTGCCGATCTGGAAAAACTCGCGGTTCGGGTGATCCATGCATGCGGTATGGTCGATGCGATCGATGGCCTGCAGTTTTCGCCAGGCGCCGGCAAGGCCGGGCGCGATGCCTTGGCCGCTGGCGCGCCGATCCTCTGCGATGCGCGGATGGTCTCCGAGGGCATTACCCGCGCACGGCTGCCAGCGAACAACCCGGTGATCTGTACGCTGCGTGACGAACAAGTGCCAGACCTTGCCCGTGAGCTGGGCAACACCCGTTCGGCGGTGGCTCTGGAGCTCTGGCGCCCGCACCTGGAGGGCAGCGTGGTGGTGATCGGCAACGCACCGACCGCGTTGTTCTATCTGCTGGAAATGCTCGATGCCGGTGCACCGAAACCGGCCTTGATTCTCGGCTTCCCGGTGGGCTTTGTCGGTGCTGCCGAATCCAAGGCGATGCTGGCTGCCGACAGCCGTGGCGTGCCCTTCGTGATCATGCAGGGCCGTCTGGGCGGCAGCGCCATGGCGGCGGCTGCGGTCAATGCCCTGGCCACGGAGGTCGAATGATGCAGGCTCGTGGACGTTTGCTTGGCCTGGGCGTGGGCCCCGGCGATCCGGAACTGATTACCGTCAAGGCCTTGCGCCTGCTGCGCGAATCGCCCGTGGTGGCTTACTTCGTCGCCAAGGGCAAACGCGGCAATGCCTTTGGCATCATCGAAGGTCACTTGCAGGAGGCTCAGACGCTGCTGCCGCTGGTGTACCCGGTGACCACCGAAGCGCTGCCCGCTCCGCTGTCGTATGAACAGGTGATCAGTGACTTTTATGATGAGGCTGCGCTGGAGGTGGCTGCCCATCTGGATGCCGGGCGCGATGTCGCGGTGATCTGCGAAGGCGATCCGTTCTTCTACGGCTCCTACATGTACCTGCATGACCGGCTCGCCGAACGGTACGATGCCGAGGTGATTCCGGGAGTCTGCTCGATGCTTGGCGGTGCGTCGGTGCTGGGCGCGCCCTTGGTCTACCGCAATCAAAGTCTGTCGGTGCTGTCCGGTGTGCTGCCGCACGATGAGCTCAAACGCCGTCTGGCCGATGCCGATGCCGCAGTGATCATGAAGCTGGGGCGCAACTTCCCCAAGGTTCGTGAGGTGCTGACTGAACTCGGTCTGGCCGAGCGGGCCCTGTACGTGGAGCGGGCAACCATGGCCAACCAGAAAATCGTTGCCCTGGATGAAGTTGATCCACAGTCGTCGCCGTACTTCTCGCTGATCATCGTTCCAGGCGAAAGGTGGCAGGGATGATGGCTCGTAAAGCACCGGCGATTGTCATTCTCGGCAAAGGCAGCCTGGCCACCGCCCGCAGGATCCAGCAGCTGTATCCGGACGCGTTGATCCATGGCCTGCAGGGCCGGGTCGAAGACGTCGATCGCAGCTATCAGGAGTTTGGCGCCACCTTGCGTCAGCTTTATCAGCAGGACACGCCGATCATCGCCTTGTGCGCGGCCGGTATCGTTATCCGCACCCTGGCCAGCCTGCTGCTGGAGAAGGGCGTCGAGCCACCGGTACTGGCTGTGGCCGAGGATGGCAGCGCTGTGGTGCCGCTGCTCGGTGGTCTCGCTGGGGTCAACCTCATGGCCCGGGAAATAGCCGCGGGCCTGGGTGTCGCGGCGGCAATCACCACCAGTGGCGAACTGCGTTTTGGTACCTGTTTGCTCAACCCGCCCAGTGGCTACGCCCTGGCCGACCTGGAGCTGGGCAAGCGCTTTGTCAGCGACCTGTTGGCTGGCGAACCGGTGCGTATCGACGGTGAAGCGCCTTGGCTCGCCGATGCCCAATTGCCACAGAGCGATCAGGCGCAACTGGCCATTCATGTAGGCTGCGACGCGCGGCAAGCTTCGGCCCATGAGCTGGTGATCTATCCGCGTTGCGTCATGCTGGCGGTCACGGCTGTCGTGCCGGAGCTGGCCACTGTGGTACGTGATGTATTGCGCAGTGCACGCATCGCCGAGCCCGCCTTGGCTTGTCTGTTGGCGAGCGATTCGTTGATGGCTGATCCGGACTTGCACGCGGCAGCGGCTGAGCTGGGTGTTGCGCTACGTTTCGCGCCGGACGCCGAAAGCGCCAGTGCACTGGCTGCACAGGCGTTGCCGCAGTTGTTGCCACCGCAGCCGGTGAGCGAAGAAGTGGCGATTCTGGTTTCGAGCCAGCCCATTGATCCGCTGCAGATTGGTCGTGCCCGCGGTCGTCTGGCAGTGATCGGTCTCGGGCCAGGCGCCGCCGAGCTCATGGTGCCCGCGGTCAAGGCCGAGCTGGCCCGGGCCAACGATATCCTCGGTTACGAAACCTATGTGCGCATGGCTGGCCCGTTCCGGGCGGACCAGGTCATGCACTGCACCGACAACCGCGAAGAAATGCAGCGCGCCCGGCATGCCTTTGAGCTGGCCGCCCAAGGGCGCTCGGTGGTGGTGGTGTCCTCTGGCGACCCGGGTGTATTTGCGATGGCCGCTGCGGTGCTTGAGGCGTTGCACGAGTCCACTGATCCGCACTGGCATGCGGTTGACCTTGAAGTGCTGCCCGGCGTTTCCGCGTCACTGGCCACCGCTGCCCAGGCCGGTGCGCCGCTGGGGCATGACTTCTGTGTGCTGTCGCTATCGGACAACCTCAAACCCTGGTCGATTATCGAGAAGCGCCTGGACCTCGCCTGTCAGGCCGATCTGGCGTTGGCGTTCTACAACCCCATCTCGCGTTCACGGCCCTGGCAGTTGGGGCGGGCACTGGAGATCGTACGCCAGCACCGTCTCGGGACAACGCCTGTCGTCCTTGGTCGTGATGTGGGGCGGCCGGGGCAGACGCTGCGTGTCCTTCAGTTGCAAGCGCTGGTGCCTGAGGATGTGGACATGCGCACCATGGTGCTGATCGGTTCCTCTACTACCGTTGCCTTCGATCGTCCGGGTCGGCAGCCATGGGTTTATACGCCCCGGTGGTACGGTCACAAACCCTGACGTCCCAGAGGGCATGTTTCACTGTGCCCATTGTGTCTCTGACGGATCAGTGTGATGGGGTGGCTTGCCAGCAAGCCATCCCCATCAATGATCAAGGAAGAGCACTCATGAGTGAAATTCAAAGCGCTGGCAACAATGTCCAGTTGAACAACGGCGACCTTCTGGTGTTCGTGGGTCTGTCCACAGAAAACAGCGACGCGCTCAAGTACAGCCATCTGTTCAGTACCCTCGCCGCTTCGGCGCAGTATTTCCCGACGACCGAAGGCCAGCAATGGTTCCAGATCTACCTGCAGACCATGCAAACCTGCGGTTGGTTGCCAATCAAGTATTCGTACACCAAGGAAGTCGCAAGCTCTCAGAATCTGTCGGTCAAGAACCTGTTGGTCAAGGCCGTGCAGGCCGGTCTGGGTTACGCCACCGGAGGCGCCACGACCATCGCCACACTGGTGGGCGTTGCCAGCGACGCGGTTGATACCTTGGCGAAAAATCCTGAGGCTACCGCGCTGTTCGATCGCACCAGCGCCGAGAAAGAAGGCACAGCGCTGAGCATGGCGGTATGCACCCAGCACGCCAATGGTGAGGTGATGCTGAGCGTCGGCTGTATGCAGAGCACCGAGTCGCCTCCGGGCAAAACCAATGTGTTGGTCTTTGAGTGGAGCTCCAGCCATTCGGATACCTATACCGGCGCTGCCGCCTTGTCCTTCCATCGCGGTCTTTATGACCAAGTCAAAGACACGCTGATTGAGCGTGTAGGCGATAAAAGCAAGAAGGACGTGCTCACCCTGTCAATCGAGCCGAAAAAACGCTCGTGATGGCAGGCACCGGCGACTGCGGTCGCCGGTGTTTCTGTTGGGTACAGGGAGGTATGAGATGCATACGCAAGCATTTTCTTTAGTACTGTCCGGCAACTGTCTGTTGCTGCTGTCCACGGATCTTGATGAGCGTGAGCGCCACGATGCCATCGACGCTCAACTGTTTGCCTGGCTTAACGCTTCAGCCGAGTTTTTGTTGCTGGGTGAAAACAAACAGTGGCATGGCACCTATATGGACAGGCATACCGTGCTGGGCTGGGTTGTCAGTGCCTCTGCCGAGAAGACCACGGCAGTGAAGGCGTCCGCGCCCGGCACGCCTTTGGCGATTGCCTGGCATGAGCTGAACGCGTTGTTGCCCGCCCAGATGCTGCCTGCCTTGAACGACGCACTGGCGAAGGTTCAAGCGTTGCCTGCTACGCATCCCGCCTTGCAGGTGTTGAGCACAGAAGCGCTGGAGCGCGTACAGGCCCCATGCGTCAAACCGGTCACTCGTCTTGCTTTTGAGCTGCGGGTGGTATTGCCTGGCTTGCGAGTGGTGGCGAGCAGCATGTTCCTGGAAACCAGCCAGCCCATGGATGGGCAATGGTTAACACAGGCATTGCAGGCTGAAGAAATCAACCATCAGGTGACCAGAAGCTTTGTTGGCGAACTGTTCCCCGGTGTTTTTTCAGGGGTCAGAGCGCTGCTGGAAAAGCGGCTGGAGATGCTTCGATCTCAATATGTCATGCCGGTCAGTGTCAGGGAGGATAGGCTATGAACGAACCATTAGCAGCGAACGTGTCTTATAAGGCCAGGTAACCCTTGATCCCGCTGAAGATGATCTGTGCCGCCAGTGCACAGACGAACAACCCCATCAACCGGCTGACGATCTGCAAACCCTGATCGCCGAGAATCCGTTCGATACGGTGCGAGAGGTAGAGCACCAGGCCGACGGTGAAGCTGGCCAGGGCGATACTGACGATGGCCAGCAGCTTGTCGTCCCAGTGCGGCTGGCTGACGCCCATTACCAGAAGGGCACCGATGGTCCCGGGGCCGACGGTCAAGGGAATGGTCAGCGGCACGATGGTCACGTCCTGCTGGACATTGTCGGTCTGTATTGCCGATTTACCTTGAGCCATACCCAGCGCTGAAATGAACAGCACGCTACCAGCGCCGATACGAAACGCGTCGGCGGTAATACCGAACACGCCGAAGATCGCCCGACCGAACAGGTACAGCAGTACGCTGGCAATCAACACGGCGATGGCTACCCGCCAGGCAAGCTGCTTGCGCTCCTTGCTGGAGTAGCCGCGGGTCAGGCTGATAAAACAGGAGAGCACGAAGAACGGGCTGTAGAGCACGAGCATTTTCAGGTAGACGCTGAACAACTCATGGAGCATGGTCTGAGCTCGCGACGGACAGGGGACGAGAAGCAAGTGTATCAGGGGTCTGACGGTTTACGGGGTCGGCACCTGAGCGGATTCGCTTTCGCGCTGGGCGACCCAGTGCTCGATCAATTCGCGCAACTGTGACAACTCGACCGGTTTGGCCATATGGCCGTCCATGCCGGCCAGGCGCGCGCGTTCCTTGTGTTCGGCAAGAATGTGCGCCGTCAGGGCCACCACCGGCGTGCGCTTGCGTTGATTGCTGACTTCCCAGACCCGCAGCTGCTGGGTGGCCGAGAAGCCATCGAGCACGGGCATTTCGCAGTCCATCAACACCAGGTCGTAGCGCTGTGCTTTCATCGCCTGCAGGGCTTCTTCACCGTTGCTGGCGGTATCGGGTTCGAGGTTGAGTTTGCCGAGCATGCCGCGGATGACTTTGGTCGAGATGCTGTTGTCTTCGGCCACCAGAATGCGGAAGTCACTGGGCAGGTTCAGCGGCGTGCCCAGGCTGACGGGAGCCGGAATGGTGGACTGCCCTTTGCTGCGTTGCGCCAGTTCTTCAGCCAGGGTGGTCTTGAGGGTGTAACCGGCGACCGGTTTGGCCAGGATCCGCTTGACCCCGGCATTGCGCGCGATGACCTTGCTCGGCGCATTGCTGATGCCGGTGAGCATGATCAGCAGGATGTCATGGTTCAGGCTCGGGTCTTCTTTGATCTTGGCTGCCAGCTGCATGCCGGTCATGCCCGGCATGTTCTGGTCGAGCAGGACTGCATCGAAGTAATCGCGCAGGTGCGCCTTGGTGCGCAGCAAGGCCAGGGCCTCTTTACCCGAAGGCACGGCGCTGACGTTCATGCCCCAGGCACTGCACTGTTGCACCAGGACCTTGCGGCAGGTGTCGTTGTCGTCCACCACCAGCACCCGGGCGCCGCGCAGCGGGCCGTCGAGATCGGCGGGAGGCTGTTCGAGGCGCTGCGGATCCAGCGGCAGGGTCAGCCACAAGGTGTTGCCCATGCCGTGGCTGGTCTTGATCCCGAACTCACCCTGCATCAGGGTAATCAGCTGCTTGGCGATGACCAGGCCCAGATGCCCGCCCAGCTTGTTGCTGGAAAGAAAGTGCTTACTGTGCAGCTCGGCCTGCAGCAGGGCTTCGCGGTCGCCTGGGGAGATGGCCTCGCCACTGTCCTGCACGGCAATGCGCAGACGTGGCGCGCTGCCGCGCTGATCGAGCGCCACCACCAGAAGGATTTCGCCTTGCTCGGTTTTCTTCAGGGCGTTTTCCAGCAGACTGAGCAACGCCTGGCGCAGGCGCGTCGGGTCACCGCTGATGACCCGCGGCACTTGCGGCTGGGTGAAGCTGATCAGCTCGATGTTCTGCTGTTCGGCCTTGGCGCGGAAAATACTCAGGCAGTCCTCGATCAGTGCATTGAGGTCGAACTGCACGTCGTCCAGCTCGATCTGCCCGGACTCAAGCTTGGAAATGTCGAGAATCTCGTTGATCAGGGTCAGCAGTTCGTTGCCGGCGCTGTGGATGGTTTGCACGTAGTCGCGCTGCTTGACCGACAGCGGGGTGCCCAGCAGCAGTTCAGTCATGCCCAGTACGCCGTTCATCGGCGTGCGGATCTCATGGCTGATCTTGGCCAGGAACTCGGCCTTGGCGTTGATCTCGGCGTTGCTGGCCGCCAGCGCACAACTGGCGCTGAAGCGTTCTTCACTGATCCGGCGCAGGCGCTCGCTGACCGACAGATTAAGCAAAAGGCCGCTGAAACTGGTGAGGCCCAGGAGAATGAACAGCAGCCATTGTGTCGGCGTCCGGGTCAGGCCGAGGAGGGCCGGAAGTACCACCAGGCAGCCAATGTTGAAGGCCAGCATCGACAAGGCGAACAGCCGCGCTGGCGCATAGCCCTTGTGCCAGTGGTAGCTGGCAACCAGCAGCATACTCAACGTGCCCAGGGCGAACAGCGCATAGGTCATCAGGTTGAGTGGCAGGGTATCGACAAACAGCAGCAGCAGGCCAAAGACCCCGATCAGGATCATCTCTGCCTGCAGCAGACGGCTCAGGCGTGGGTGCTCACAGGGGCTGAAGAAGCGCAAGGTGAAGGTCAGGCCGGCCAGGCTCGCAAGCAGGGCGGTCAGGTAGGCGGCTGGCGTTTGCGCCGAGTGCCAGAGGCTCCACCAGGGGCCGCTGAGGTTGAGCAGGATCAGGGCGCTGAGCAGCATCAGGCCGTGATAGACGGCAAGGCTCAGGCTGGTGCTGGAGCGCGAATAGGCAAAGCGGATGAGGTTGTGCAGCATCAACATCAGCAGGCAGCCGAACAGCAGTCCGAACAGCAGGGTCTGGCGCTGGTCGGCGGCGACCTGAGTGGCAGGCTCCAGGCCGATGCTCGGACGCAATTGATGTTCGGACACCAGGCGCAGATAAATATCCAGTGTGTGCGCGCTGCTTGGCAAGGCCAGTTGGTGGTCGCTGCTGCGTACGCTGGTGTCGCCGTTTTCGGAGGGGCGGCCGTTGTGTATGTGCTTGATCAGTTGGTCGCCGTCCAGGGCATAAAGATCAAGACGGGACAGGTCCGGCGCGAAGACCCGCAGCAATTGTTCGTGCTGCCCGGGTTCCAGGCGATAGTGCAACCACAGCGCCTGGTCTGGCGTTGCGGCATCGAGTTGGTTCAGCTCAATGGGGCTGAATTGATTGCGGTAGCGATCGGAGCGTACATCACTGAGCTGCAGGTTAGCTTGTTCGTCGAGCAAAACCGCCCAGCCACCGCTTTGTTCGGCTGAGGCCGGAAACAGGCAGAGTAGGGTCAGCAGGCTGACGGTGAGGCCAATGGCGATCCTGAGCCAACGCACGACGAGATCCTTTCTTAGCAAAGAGCCGAATGATAATGCGCGGCGCGCCAAGGCGAAGGCAAGGCCCATGATGGGCCTTGACCCCGAACCGCAAGCAGGACGCCGAGGGCGTCACCGCTTCCGGGCGCTGTTTTACTGCTGATGCTCACCACGTTCGCGGGCAATGGCACGATAGCCGATGTCCTTGCGGTAGAAGCTGCCTTCCCAGTTGATCTCGGCAGCCAGGCGATAAGCCTGCTGTTGTGCAGCTTCGACGGTTTCGCCCAAGGCAGTGGCGCAGAGTACGCGACCACCGGTGGCAACCACTTGACCGTCTTTCAGTGCGGTACCGGCATGGAATACCTTGCCGGTCAGCTTGGCGGCAGCGTCCAGGCCGTTGATCGCAGCGCCTTTGCTGTAGTCGCCAGGGTAGCCGCCGGCAGCCAGGACTACGCCCAGGCTTGGTTGCGGGTTCCACTGTGCTTCAACCTTGTCCAGCGCCTTGGCAAAGGCGGCCTCGATCAGCAGCACCAGGCTCGATTCCAGGCGCAGCATGACCGGCTGGGTTTCCGGGTCGCCGAAGCGGCAGTTGAACTCGATGACTTTCGGGTTACCGGCCTTGTCGATCATCAGGCCGGCATAGAGGAAACCGGTATAGACGTTACCTTCCTCAGCCATGCCACGCACGGTTGGCCAGATCACCAGATCCATGACCCGCTGGTGCACTTCGGCAGTAACCACAGGTGCCGGCGAGTAGGCGCCCATGCCACCGGTGTTCGGGCCGGTATCGCCGTCGCCAACACGTTTGTGGTCCTGGCTGGTGGCCATTGGCAGTACATTCTGACCATCGACCATGACGATGAAGCTGGCTTCTTCGCCATCGAGGAACTCTTCAATCACCACGCGCGAGCCGGCGTCGCCGAACGCGTTGCCTGCGAGCATGTCGCGCACGGCGTCTTCGGCTTCGGCCAGGGTCATGGCGACGATCACGCCTTTACCCGCGGCCAGGCCGTCGGCCTTGATCACGATCGGTGCGCCTTTTTCGCGCAGATAGGCCAGGGCCGGTTCGATCTCGGTGAAGTTCTGGTAGTCGGCGGTAGGGATCTTGTGCCGGGCCAGGAAGTCCTTGGTGAAAGCCTTGGAGCCTTCCAGCTGGGCTGCGCCCTTGGTGGGACCAAAGCAGTCCAGGCCGCGGCTGCGGAACAGGTCGACGACACCGGCAACCAGCGGGCCTTCAGGGCCGACGATGGTCAGGGCAACATTTTTTTCGGCGAAGTCGGCCAGTTGTTCCAGGGCAGTGACGTCGATGTCGACGTTCTCGCACTTGGCTTCGGTGGCGGTGCCGGCGTTGCCCGGGGCAACGAAGACTTTCTCGACGCGTGGGTCCTGAGCGACTTTCCAGGCCAGGGCGTGTTCACGACCGCCGCTACCGATAATCAATACTTTCATGTCAAAACCTCGATGACGCTAATTCGGATAAGGGTGGTAGGCAGGGCTCTTGTGGGAGTGGCGGTGCGGCGACCCGACTTGACCCGCGATGCGATGTGATGGACAGATCGCAATCGCGGGGCAAGCCCGCTCCCACCGAGCCTGGCACCAGGTCCTGTTATCAGTGACGGAAGTGGCGCATGCCAGTGAAGACCATGGCGATACCGGCTTCGTCGGCAGCGGCAATCACTTCGGCATCACGCATCGAACCACCCGGCTGGATCACTGCGGTGATACCCACTTTAGCCGCGTTATCGATACCGTCACGGAACGGGAAGAACGCATCCGAGGCCATGACCGCGCCCTGCACCTGCAGGCCAGCATGCTCGGCCTTGATTGCAGCAATGCGTGCGGAGTTCACGCGGCTCATCTGGCCGGCGCCGACACCGATGGTCTGACGGCCCTTGGCGTAGACGATGGCGTTGGATTTGACGAACTTGGCCACTTTCCAGGCGAAGATCAGGTCGTCGATCTCTTGCTGGGTCGGTGCACGCTTGGTCACTACTTTCAGGTCTGCAGCGGTGATCATGCCGATGTCGCGGCTCTGTACCAGCAGGCCACCGGTAACACGCTTGTAGTCCCAGGCAGCCGCACGTTCAGCCGACCACTCGCCGCAGGCCAGCAGGCGCACGTTGGCTTTGGCCGCAACCACGGCGCGGGCTTCGTCGCTGACGCTCGGGGCGATGATGACTTCGACGAACTGACGCTCGACGATGGCCTTGGCGGTTTCGGCATCCAGCTCGCGGTTGAAGGCGATGATGCCGCCGAAGGCCGACTCGGTGTCGGTGGCGTAGGCCAGTTCGTAGGCCTGGCGGATGCCGCCTTCGGCGTCCGGGCTGACCGCCACGCCGCACGGGTTGGCGTGCTTGACGATGACACAGGCCGGCTTGACGAAGCTCTTCACACATTCCAGCGCGGCGTCGGTGTCAGCCACGTTGTTGTACGACAGTTCTTTGCCCTGCAGCTGCACGGCGGTGGCGATGCCGGCTTCGGCAGGCTTGGCTTCGACATAGAACGCCGCGCTCTGGTGCGGGTTCTCGCCGTAGCGCATTTCCTGGGCCTTGACGAACTGGCTGTTGAAGGTGCGCGGGAATTCGCTGCGGCCGGAGGTCGACAGCGTTTCAGCCGCCTGGTTAACGGTGCCCATGTAGTTGGCGATCATGCCGTCGTAGGCGGCAGTGTGTTCGAACGCCTTGAGCATCAGGTCGAAACGCTGGGCGTAGGTCAGGCCACCGGCCTTGAGGTTTTCCAGCACCTGGCCGTAGTCGCTGGCATTGACCACGATGGCCACGTCTTTGTGGTTCTTGGCTGCCGAGCGAACCATGGTCGGGCCGCCAATGTCGATGTTCTCGATGGCGGTCGGCAGGTCGCAGCCAGGCTTGGAGATGGTGGCTTCGAACGGGTAGAGGTTGACCGCGACCAGGTCGATCGGCTTGATCCCGTGTTCGGCCATGATGGCGTCGTCGGTGCCGCGACGGCCAAGGATGCCGCCGTGGATTTTCGGGTGCAGGGTCTTGACCCGGCCGTCCATCATTTCGGCAAAACCGGTGTAGTCGGCAACTTCCACCGCGGCAACGCCGTTGTCCTGGAGCAGCTTGAAGGTGCCGCCGGTGGACAGGATCTCGACGCCGAGCTGTTCCAGCTCACGGGCGAATTCAAGGATCCCGGTCTTGTCGGAGACACTGATCAAGGCGCGGCGGATCGGCAGGCGGGTAGTCTGGTCGGTCATTTCAGATTCCATAACGCGGTGGAGTCAGCAAAAAAGGCGACCTCATCGAATGGGAGCCGCCTTTTCTGGTTTGGATGCTTGCTTACAATAAATCGTACTGCTTGAGCTTTTTGCGCAAGGTGCCGCGGTTGAGCCCGAGCAGCTCGCTGGCCTTGGTCTGGTTGCCCTTGACGTAATTCATCACGCTTTCGAGCAACGGCGCTTCGACTTCCGAGAGCACCAGGTTGTACACGTCCGTGACGGCCGCGCCCTCAAGATGGGCGAAATAGTTGTGCAGCGCCTTTTCCACACTGCCGCGAAGGGTCTGACCCTCTTCGCTCGGTGTATTCAGGTGCTGTTTCAGGTTGACGTTGTCGCTCACGGGCGTTGTTCCACTCACTAAAGTCTCGGTCATCATCGTCATGCGGCCACCCCTTGTCCGTCCGCTGTCTCAAGGCTCTGTTCACGCTCGCGGAAAAAGCCGCGAACGTCGGCGCACTGCGCTTGCGTATCTTCCAAACGATTGAACTGGGCGCGAAACTCCCTGGCGCCCGGAAGCGTTGCCAAGTACCAGCCGACGTGCTTGCGGGCGATGCGTACGCCCATCACTTCGCCATAAAAGGCGTGCAGCGCGGCCAGGTGCTCCAGCAGGATACGTTCCACTTCTTGCAGCTGCGGCGCCGGCGAGTGTTCGCCGGTGCGCAGGTAATGCTCGATCTCGCGAAAGATCCACGGCCGCCCTTGAGCAGCCCGGCCAATCAACAGGCCGTCGGCCCCGGTCGCCTGAAGCACGGCCCGAGCCTTTTCTGGCGAAGTGATATCGCCGTTGGCAAAAACTGGAATCGACACCGCCTGCTTGATTGCCGCGATGGTGTCGTACTCGGCGTCGCCGGTGTAAAGGTCGGCGCGGGTGCGTCCATGTACTGCCAGTGCCTGGATCCCGGCCTGTTCGGCAATCTGTGCCACCGTCAGGCCATTCTTGTTCGCCCTGTCCCATCCGGTGCGGATTTTCAGCGTGACCGGTACATCCACGGCGGCAACCACCGCGTGGAGGATCTCGCTGACCAAGGCTTCATCTCTCAATAAAGCAGAGCCTGCAGCCTTGTTACAGACTTTTTTTGCCGGGCAGCCCATGTTGATGTCGATGATCTGCGCGCCAGCCTCGACATTGGCCCGGGCTGCCGCTGCGAGCATCTGCGCGTCACCGCCGGCGATCTGTACCGAGCGCGGCTCGGGATCACCCTGGTGAATCATGCGCAGACGCGACTTGCGGCTGTTCCACAGGCTCATGTCGCTGCTGACCATCTCCGACACCACCAGGCCTGCACCCATTCGTCGGCAGAGCTGACGAAATGGCTGGTCCGTGACCCCGGCCATCGGCGCGAGGATCAGGTTGTTCTGCAGTGTGTATGGGCCGATGCGTACCGCCGACATAGGAGTTCCCTGTTGTGGGGCCGGATCATTAGAGTTCGAAAAAGGGTGGGCATGATACCCGCTCTCGGTGACCGGATAAAGATGGATTTGGATAAAATCTGAACAGTTGGCTTACTGCTGCAAGCTACAAGCTTCAAGCCACAAGTAAAAACAGATCGGTGCACGGCCTGCTTTTTCTTATGGCTTGAAGCTTGCAGCTCACCGTCTATTCCGGCGAGCGGAAGCTCAGGCTGTAATTGACCGCCTTGGGCCCAGGGTCGAGGATGTCCAGGGCGATGTGGATCGGCACCTGGCTGGGCATTTCACCCTTGCCGGCCAGTTCACCGCTGAGGTACTCGGCGGGTTTGAAGCGCCGACTGGCGATCAGTTGGCCGTTGAGGTCGGCAAAGCGCAGTTCCAGCAGCGGGAACGGCTGGGTGAACGGTGCACGGTTGTAGAT
>JBOICD010000020.1:0-17053 GCA_050739855.1 Pseudomonas sp. | reverse complement strand
GCCATGTGGGTGCACACGCTGTTGAGGAAGTGACGGTCGTGGGAAATGATGATCATGGTGCTGTTACGCGCCGTGAGAATGCTTTCCAGCCAGCGGATGGTGTTGATGTCCAGGTGGTTGGTCGGTTCGTCGAGCAGCAGCACTTCAGGATCGGAGAACAGCGCCTGGGCCAGCAGCACACGCAGCTTCCAGCCCGGTGCTACTTCGGTCATCGGACCAAAATGCTGTTCCAGCGGGATACCCAGGCCCAGCAGCAGCTCACCGGCACGGGATTCGGCGGTGTAGCCGTCCATTTCGGCGAATTCGGTTTCCAGTTCGGCAACGGCCATGCCGTCTTCTTCGGTCATTTCCGGCAGCGAGTAGATACGGTCGCGCTCGGCCTTGACCCGCCACAGTTCTTCGTGGCCCATGATCACGGTGTCGATCACGGTGAATTCTTCGTAGGCGAACTGGTCCTGGCGCAGTTTACCCAGGCGCACGTTCGGCTCGAGCATGACCTGGCCGGCGGAAGGTTCCAGGTCGTCGCCGAGGATTTTCATGAAGGTCGACTTGCCGCAGCCGTTGGCGCCGATCAGGCCGTAGCGGTTGCCGTTGTTGAACTTGACCGAGACGTTCTCGAACAACGGCTTGGCGCCGAACTGCATGGTGATGTTAGCGGTAGAAATCAAGTGCTTATCCTGCGGGGGTTCCAGAGGTGTGTTTAGGTGCCGTCGCCTGTTTTGGGCCAATTTTGGGCCAGTCAGACTCTAGCCGGCAGCTTCTCCAGCTCCCTCCAATCCGAGGAGGAGCTGATCCATTTTGCGTAAGTAGAGAGCAACATCTCGACGCTATGGCCGAGCTGGTTCGCGATGAACGTAGGGTTCATCCCAGCCATAAGGCACATGGTTGCGTAGGTGTGGCGCGTGTCGTACTGACGACGTTCACGGATGCTCAGCGCCGTGAGCGCGAGCTTGAAGGGCGCGATTGTACCACTTGGCGCTCTGATCCACATCCCGCCTTTTTTCCGGTTGAAACATAAAAGGGCTGGTCGGGGTGGCCGACTTTGAAGCCATCCGACGAAGATCGGCCAGACGGGGGCTTTGCCCAGGGCATGAATTGCGCGCTCGTTCAGCAAAATCACCCGGAGGTGCTTCGTTTTGCTCCGATCCGCCGGCTGGCCGTCGACGATAATGCGGCGGATGTTCGCAGTCTTCGCTTCCAGATCGATGTCGTTCCACCGCAGGCCCTTCTTCATGGCCTTCGGTTTGTCGAGTGACGCAGTCGGGTTCTTCGCGATCAGCCCGTCCAGCGCCACGATTCGCGCATGCGCCGTTTCGTGGCGTGGACATCTCGCTTCGTTGGATTGCCTTAACTGGTGCACCAACTGAATTCAGCGTTCATCTCTTTGCATTGTTCTTCTGCTTCTGCCTTGCTCGGATAGCTCGGTTTGAGTCGCAGCTTCTTGGTGTTGTCGTAGATGTCAAAACCACCCGATACGGTTGTGGCGTAGAAGCGTACTCCCGATCGGAAAGATTGTGCTTCGATGGGCACTGCCGGAACGATAACAAATCTTGATTGCATAATTCGTACCTCCCCAAGTGAGACTTTAGTAGTAGCTACCTGTTTGGATGGCTGCAACAAAGCACCCAGCGAAGCGACCGGTGGCATCGAGTGCGCCTCCTCGATTGCTCGGGCTGCTCGGGCGTTGAGGTGGTGAAGGCCGTCAACGACCTGGATGCAGGACTGATCAATGCTGTGGATTGATCTGTCAGTACCAGCTACTTTGAGGTTTCACGCAAGGAGTTCGGACATGGCAGATAAATATGTTGGAAAAATAGTTGGAGTTGGCACTGATAATGTGAACTACGTGATTAACATCTATCAGGATGAAACCGTTGAGCGCTCGTCAAGTGGCATGATTCGACATGAAGGCCTGAAACATTTCGAAATGCAGTTCGGCGGTGCCGTGAATAAAATTTCCGAAACTGAGTACGAAATTGTGGCTACGGGCGTGAGGGTCACTGTGCATGATGGTCAAGATTAAAAGAATCGGCCTTTCATGCGAGCACATGGATTAGGGGGCCGCATGGTAGGCCGGATGAGTCACTGAGCAGGTAGTCGTTCAGGCGCTTGTACTCTCCTGCGTTGTGTTAATTCCAACCAACACTTACAACCCACCAGTTCTTTCAATACCGGACCTCAGCATTGGCGCCCGCGGCCAGCGTGCACTAGCGTTCACCTATCATCCGGCGGCAATCACCGTGCTGGACTACCGGGTTTCGATGTTAGCCACGTACCGACCATGCGGAGCAAACAAAAACATGCCGGATCTGCGCCCAATCCCGACGCTGAGCCTGGAGTATCGTGGCGAGCGCCCGATATTCCACGACTTTCTGCACCAGGCAAAACGCTCGCCTGATGCAACGGCCATCATTGCCCAAGACGTTACCTGCAGCTATCGCCAGCTTGAACAGATCAGCCAGGGTATCGCTGCGTTGCTGATCGCAAGCGGCGCCAGCCGATCAGAGCGGGTGGTGATTGTCTCAAGCCGCTGTGCGGGCCTGGTGTATGCAATGCTCGGCGTGTTGCGCGCCGGATTGACCTTCACCATTGCCGATGTCGCCTATCCGCCTGCCCGTGTCAGCCAGATCATCGCCATGCTTGAACCTGCCATTGTATTGCTGTGCGGTGACGCCAAGACCGAGTTCAATCTCGCACACCCGGCGCCGGGAGCAGGCCATGCGGCGCCGCAGGTCGTCAGGGTGGCGGAAGCGCCCGCAGAAGCGCTGCAGCAGTTGGCCTGTGAGCAAACGGTGCTGCCCGAAATCAACCCCGGCCACCCGGCCTATATCACCTTCACCTCAGGCAGCACCGGCGAACCCAAGGGGATCGTGACCCATCACGCGCCACTGGTGCATTTCATCGAATGGCATGTCAGCCGTCATGGTTTTACCCACGACGACTGCTTTTCCCTGCTTTCGGGGCTGGGGCATGATCCGGTCTACCGGGATGTGTTCACGCCGCTGTCGATTGGCGCGAAGATCATTTGTCCGACCCAGGCGACCCTGACCAACCCTTCGGCCCTGGCGGCGTGGATACAGCGCCATACGGTCTCGGTCATCCACCTCACGCCGCCGCTGGGCAAATTGATTGAAACCGGTGCGCGGATGAATGCACTGGCATTCAGTCACCTGCGCTATCTGTTCTGGGGCGGCGATGCGCTCAGCCAGACGCTGTACGATCAGATGCGCGCGATTGCTCCGGATGCCGTCAGTGTGAACTTCTACGGCACGACGGAAACCCCGCAGGCCATGGCGTTCCATCAGGTCGATGAGCAAGCCGACAACGCCAGAATCCCGCTGGGCAAGGGCATTGACGGCGCGCAATTGCTGATCGTGAATGACGCCAATCAACTGGTCAGTGAAGGCGAAGTCGGGGAGATCCTGATCCGCAGCCCTTATCTGTCACTGGGCTACTGGGGTGATGCAGCGCTGACCGGGGAAAAATTCGTGGTCAACCCGTTTACCGGTGCGGCGACCGACATCTGTTACCGGACCGGCGACCTTGGCACCTACCTTGCCGATGGCAGTGCCAACTTTCTGGGGCGCGCTGACAGCCAAGTGAAGATTCGCGGCCATCGGATCGAACTGGCTGAAATCGAAAGCGCCATTGTCCGTCATCCTCCGATCAAGCAATGCGTGGTGCTGGCCAATCATGACAGCGCGATGGTGAGGCTGGTCGCCTATTGTGTGTCAGAGCAGCCGATGTCGACGGCTCAATTGCGTGAGGCCCTCACAGGCCAACTACCGGACTATATGGTACCGGCGTTGTTCGTTTTCCTGACGGCCATACCGCTGACGCCCAATGGCAAGATTGACAAGCGGGCGTTGCCTGCGCCGTTCGACAACACGGCTGCAACCGCCGCCAGTGCCCGTCAGGACCTGTCCCCGCTGACACTGAAACTGACCGAGGCCTGGGCGCAGATACTCCAGGTCCGGGATGTCGATGCCAACCTCAGCTTCGTGGAACTGGGGGGCGACTCTCTGTCCTTTGTCCAGGCGTCAATGGTGCTGGAAGAGCTGATCGGCCATTTGCCGGATCGCTGGGAAGTCACCCCGGTACGGGAGTTCGCCGAACTGGCCAACCAGCCCAGGTCTTCGAAGTGGTCACTGCGGGCCATGGAAGTTCCGGTGTTCCTGCGGGTGACCTCGATCATCCTGATTGTCGTCGGGCATTTGCATGTGTTTTCCAATTGGCTGATCAGCGGTGAGACGACGGTGCTGTTCCTGATCTCCGGCATCAGCCTGGCACGGTTTCAGTTCAAGGCCATTGAAGAACGCGGTGACGCCCGCATGCTGCTCAAGTCCGTGGCCAGTATCGCGGTGCCGACCATTCTCTACACCGTGCTGATTCAGGTGCTGTTCGACAAGCTGCGCTGGCAATCGCTGTTGCTGATTTCCAACTGGTTCCCGACGGATCGTGTCGGCATTTTTCACTATTGGTACATCGAAGTGCTGGTGCAGATGATCCTGATCATCGGGCTGGTCCTGTCGTTCAAGCGTGTGCGCGCAATAATCAGCTCCGATCCGTTTCGTTGTCTGGTCATGGCCGCATGCGCACTGCTGGCGGCGGATGCGCTGCTCAAACTGTTCGTATTCGACGCCGCGCCGTTGTACAACCGGGTGCCACAGCACTACCTGGCGGTTATGGTGCTCGGCATGGCCGTTCACTACGCCGATACCACGGCGCAAAAGTGGGGCGCCAGTGCCATGGCTGTTCTGATCGTCGGCGGGCTGGATCTGATGACTGTCGCCGAATTGGGCTGGCACGAATTTACGCTGAGAAAACATATTGATATCGCCCTGCCAGCGGTCCTCGCGCTGATCTGGCTCAGGTCCGTTCCCGTGCCTGGCACTATCGCGCGGGCAGGCGCAGTGATCGCCTCGTCAACCCTGTACATCTATTTGACGCATTTCCAGTTTCAGTCCGTGGCCCGGCGCCTCAGCGATCAGCCGGCGCTCGCGGTGGTTCTGGCCATCGTCGGTGGCGTCGCGGTGGCCTATTGCTGGAACAAGGGGGTTCAGATCGTCCTGATGCGCTGGAACAGGGGACGGAAGAAGGGCGCGGTGGATACGCTCGAGCGTGTTGCGTAACGCGGAGCGCTCGGTGGTATGAACGCTTGCCTGCGACTGTGATCCGTTATGGCTTACAACCATCCGGATAGATCTACACAGTGTCGTTGTGATATCACTTGGGGCATCTAGCCATTGTGGACCTTGTTAGGGAGTAAGACATGCAGTTGCGAAACTTGAAGATAGGCATGCGAGCGGGATGCACATTCATATTTCTGGCGGTGCTGATTGTGATCATGGGGATGGTCGCGCTGTTTCAGGCCAAGCAGATGGACGCCGCCACCGATGGCATCCGGGAAGACTGGCTCCCGGCGATTATTGCCCTTGGGGATGTCGGTACCAGCCTGGGCAGAGCGCGAGCGCTCACCTTGCGCAGCGTGTTGCTCAATGACGCCAGTGTGCGCCAGAGCGCCCTCGATCGCCTTGCAGCGGTCAACAAGACGCTGCCCGATCAGCTGAATGCTTACGAAAAGACCATTACGCTGGCGCAGGACCGCGAACTCTATGAGCATTTCATCGCTCAGTACCAACGCTACTCCGCTCTGCAGGCACAGATCGTCGCTGCTGTAGCAAGCGGGGAGCTGGAACAGGCTGATCGCCTGGTCAACGGCCCGCTTGCAGAACATGCCGATTCGATGATGAAAGCGCTGACGGCGCTGATCCACTTCAATTCAGAGGGTGCCTATGCCGCCGCGCAGCACAGCAGCGAGGCGTTCACCGAGGCGGTGACTGTAGTGCTGGCCGCGCTGGTAATTATTCTGCTGCTGATGACGATCATTGCCATCGTGCTGACCCGTAGCATCGTCGCCCCCATGGCCGAGGCGGTGGAGGTGGCCAAGCGTGTAGCAGCGGGTGAGCTGACCCAGGAAATCCATGTTACAGGCCACGACGAACCGGCCATGCTCCTGACTTCGCTGCGCACGATGCAGCAGAGCTTGCGCGACACGATCCGGCAGATATCCAGCGCGTCTGACCAGTTGGCCTCGGCGTCGGAAGAACTGCACGCAGTGACCGAAGATACCAGCCGTGGTTTGCACCAGCAGAGCGCCGAGATCGATCAGGCCGCGACGGCCGTGAACCAGATGACTGTTGCCGTTGAAGAGGTGGCGAGCAACGCGTCGAGCACCGCCGATGCCTCCCAGGTGGCCGATCAGACCACCCTGCAGGGGCGTGATCAGGTCAAGCAGGCGCTGGAGTCGATCCGCCTGCTGGCCGGCGATGTGACGGTCACCTCGGAAGAAATTGAACAACTGGCCAGTCAGGTCAACGAGATTGGTCAGGTGCTCGATGTGATCGGTGCCATTGCCGATCAAACCAACCTGCTGGCCTTGAACGCTGCCATCGAGGCCGCCCGTGCCGGCGACGCCGGGCGTGGTTTCGCGGTGGTCGCCGATGAAGTGCGCGCCCTGGCCCATCGGACCCAGGAGTCGACCAAGGAAATCGGCCAGATGATCGGCGGCATACAGTCCGGCTCGGAGCGTGCGGTCGGTGCCATACACAGCAGCCAGAGCCGGGCCAACAGTACCCTGCAGGTGGCTCAGGCCGCGGGTGACGCACTGGAAGTGATCGCCAGCTCGATCTCCTCGATCAACGAGCGCAACCTGGTGATCGCTTCGGCCTCCGAAGAGCAGGCCCAGGTCGCCCGGGAAGTGGATCGTAACCTGGTGAACATACGCGACCTTTCGACCCAGACATCGGCAGGTGCCAACCAGACCAGCGCCGCCAGCCAGGATCTTTCACGCCTGGCGGTGGAGCTCAATGCGATGGTGTCGAAGTTCAGGACTTGACTTGCGCTATCCTCGTCCGGTTCGTCTCAACCCTGCAGCTCGTCGCTACCTCTAGCGGGAAGCAATGGGCGACCTTGCACCGCGGGACGTGATACGCCCCGCGGTTTGCGAAGGTGCGTCGGTACGCTTACTTGCTCCGTCCTACCTTGTAGATCCCGAGCGCACGCTCTGCCGAGGAGTTGCACAGCGCCTCGTCCCCGTCTTTCTGCGCTTGTTTGGCCTGTTCCAGTAACTTGCGGAACTCTTCGACCTTGCCGCCGCCAAGTGCCTGGCCAGCTGATTGATCAATGCCTTCGAGTTCTTTGATTTTGTCATCACATTCGGAGGCAAGAACGCTGCCGCCCATGGTTAATGCGATGATTAACGCTGCCACATACTTCATAACGGTTCTCCCGACAGGAATTAAACCAGCCATGACGACGCGAGCAGAGCACGCTCGTGTCAACTCGTTGAGGATAGTTCAATGCATTGCCCGGGCGGTGCCTGTGGCGCCGTTTCACCGCTTTATTGCACCCATCGCCCTGGGCGAGCTGCGTTGTGTTGCTCGCGACGGGCGTCCTTGCAGGCATCGGTGTTGCGACAGATGCGGCACTTGAGGCGGTTGAGTTCGCGGGTCGAAATCAGGTTATTGCCGTGGTGACCGCAAGCCAGGTGGCCGGCAACCTGGCAGTGAGTGACCATTGGAATCATCCTCGGTTCAGACTGCCAGGCGAGCCGATCAGTTCAGGAAGAGGTCTGGCGCTGTACGGCAAACTGTTTGCGGAACCACTCTTTGAGCATGGCTTTTTCCGCATACAGCCGGTCGCTGGTGGCGCTACGGCCTGGACGCTGCAGGTAGAACTTGTCCGTCAGGTGAGCATCGGCCTGGTTTAGCAGCTGACCTTGTTGCGAGAGTACGTAGTGCAGGTCGATACTGGGCCAGGTGATGTCGCGCATGAAACGTATCGTGTAGGCCTGGGCGTGCCAGGGTTCGTAGCGACCGGCCAGGTCGATGTCGCGGATGTCGATGCGCAGGGTCTGGCCGGGTGGCAGATAGCGCTTGCCGAGTGTCTGCAGATAGCTGCGCAGCTCTTTCATGACATGCTCGTCGGCACCACGTTCATAGCCATTGGAGTCCAGGCTGGCATCACGAAAGTGTTCGGGTTTGTCGTAGTTGACCTCGACCGAGGCGGCCGGTGGCGTTTGAGCCAGGCTGCTCGATGCCAACAGGCTCAGGGCGACAAAGGTCAGGGCAGGGCGCATGATTCACCTCCAGGTGCAGCTGTCTGCACAGCTTTTATTGTACGCCTGCCAAGGCTGGCGGGTTAGGAGAGAGCAGCTTGAGCAGGGTTGAGCGGTTTGCCATCAACGAGCGGGGACGCGATTATGCCGTGGGTGATATTCACGGTCATTTCCAGCGTCTGCAGGCACAGCTGGCGGCCATCGGTTTCGATCCCGCCGTCGATCGCTTGTTCAGCGTCGGTGACTTGGTGGACCGCGGCCCGGAGTGCCCGCAGGCGTTGCACTGGCTGGAGCAGCCCTGGTTCCATGCGGTGCAAGGCAACCACGAGGCGCTGGCAGTGACGCATGTGAGCGGTGGCTGGCTGGATTACGGTCAGTACCGGGCGGCGGGCGGTGGCTGGTTTCTTGACCTGCCCGCCAGCGAACAGGCGCGATTTGCCGAGCGTTTTGCGCGCATGCCTTTGGCGCTGCAGGTCGAGACGTCTGCCGGGCCGGTCGGTCTGCTGCACGCCGATTGCCCTTGTGCCAGCTGGTCCGAGTTGTGCGAGCAACTGCAGACGCAGCCTGCGATCGAGCTTCAGGAGTATTGCCAGTGGTCGCGGCGTCGGCTGCAAGTGGATGATGAGCGGCCGATTGCCGGCTTGCGGGCATTGATCGTTGGCCATACCCCTCTGCACGAAGTACGGGTGCTGGGCAATATCTGGCATATCGATACCGGCGGCTGGTCTCGTGGGCATTTCAGCCTGTTGGCGCTGGACACGCTCAGCCTGGTCAACGCCACAGCAGGTGAATGATCACCGCCACGGCCAATGCGATCAGCACTGCACCCGATAAACACCAGCGTACCCGGCAACAGTCGGGTTTGCCCCAACAACCCATCCCAAGGACCATACCCCCCGGAATTCCGTAAAGAACCAATTTTTTTGCCCAACTGTACCTTGACGCTTGAGTGCTTCTGAACCGAATCTGCCGGTCAAAGCTGCCGGAGAACCCCGATGGACCTTTCTTTACTCGCACTGTTCGTTCCTGCCTGTTTCGCGCTGAACATGGCGCCGGGGCCGAACAACCTGTTGTCACTGAACAATGCCAGCCGCTACGGCCTGCGCATTGCCTGTGTGGCCGGAGTCGGGCGCTTGCTGGCGTTTGCCGGGATGATCGTGCTGGCGGCCATGGGGCTGGCTGTGGTGCTGCATACCAGCGAGTACCTGTTTCTGACCATCAAGCTCTTCGGCGCCGCCTATCTGTTCTACATCGCCTGGCAACTGTGGCGGGCACCGGTGGCTGCTGCCAGCGTCAGTGCCGGGCGCCAGGCCGGTACTTTGCGTCTGGCGCGCCAGGAGTTTCTGGTGGCAGCGGGAAATCCCAAAGCGATATTGATCTTCACCGCTTTCCTGCCGCAGTTCGTCAACCTGAACAGCCCGGTCTCCACCACCGAGCAGTTCGCCTGGCTCGGTGGCCTGTTCCTGTTGCTGGAGTGGTTGGCCATCGCAATCTACGCCTGGCTTGGCGCCTATCTGCAGCGCTGGTTCAACCAGCCGGGGCCTCGGCGGTTGTTCAACCGGGTCAGTGCAACCCTGCTCGGTTGCGCCGGGCTCGGCCTGTTGGCGGCGCGCCGGGCCTAGTCTGGCGATTGGTGCTTATAGAGAAAGGGTCTGAGGCTGCCGGGGACATATCCTAGGCTAATAGCTGGACCGGGCGCTGCCCGCCACCTGCCAAGGAGATGTACCGATGCTCTCGACCCTGGAATTGCGCAACATCATCGAAAGCAGTTTTTTACCCACTCGCTGCCAGTGCACGCTGGCTGCCGACCGCTCGTTGACCGTCAAGGTGTTCGACCGCAGTTGCGAGCGGGTCGACTTGCTGGTGACCGGTATCAGCGCCGAACAGCTGACCAGCAGCCGGGCGATTTCCAACCTGATCGTCGGCTTGCGCAACAACCTGGCTGACCAGCGCCAGCTCCACGCCGGGCGACGCAACGATAGTCTTTAGTCGCGGTAGAACACCTGGACCAGGTGATAGCCGAACTTGCTCTTGATCGGGCCGTGCACAACGCGCAGCGGCTTTTTGAAAATGACCTGGTCGATGGCGCCGACCATCTGCCCCGGACGCACTTCGCCCAGGTCACCACCACGCTTGCCCGACGGGCAGGTCGAGTACTTTTTGGCAAGCACGTCGAACGCCTCGCCTTTGGCGATCCGTTGCTTGAGCTGTTCGGCTTCTTCGGCGGTCTTGACCAGAATATGCCGGGCCTGTGCTTTCATCTCGAGGTACCTTCGCCAAACGCTAAAACCGCGCATTATGCCTGATCGCGCAACTCCGGGCGGTCACGAAATTGTTCGAGGGCCTCGGGGTTGGCCAGGGCGTCGGTGTTTTTCACCGGCTCGCCATGCACCACGTTGCGAATCGCCAGTTCGACGATCTTGCCGCTGATGGTGCGCGGGATATCACTGACCGCAGCGATCACCGCCGGTACATGACGCGCAGTGGTGTTAGTGCGGATCATCTGGCGAATCCGCACCTTCAGTGTCTCGTCCAGTTGCAGGCCCTCGCGCAGACGGACGAACAGCACCACGCGTACATCGTTTTGCCAGCGTTGACCAATGGCAACGCTCTCCAGCACCTCATCGATCTTCTCTACCTGGCGGTAGATTTCCGCGGTGCCGATACGCACGCCGCCGGGATTCAGTACCGCGTCCGAACGACCGTAAATGATCATGCCGCCTTCAGGCGTCTGTTCGGCATAGTCGCCCTGGGCCCAGACACCCGGGAACTGACTGAAATAGGCGGCATGGAAGCGCTCGGCCTGCGGGTCGTTCCAGAAGCCCAGGGGCAGCGCCGGGAAATGCCGGGTGCAGACCAGTTCGCCTTTTTCGCCAACCTGGGCATGACCGTCATCGTCCCAGACTTCCACGGCCATGCCCAGGCTCCTGCACTGGATCTGCCCGCGCCGGACCGGTAGCACCGGGTTGCCGATGACAAAGCAGGAACAGATGTCAGTGCCGCCAGACATCGAGGCCAGGCACAGGTCGGCCTTGAACTCGCGATACACGTAGTCATAGCTTTCCGGCGACAGCGGCGAGCCGGTAGACAGCAACAGCTTGAGTGATTCCAGGCGATGGCTCAGACGTGGCTGGATATGCGCATGTTCCAGCGCCGCCAGGTACTTGGCGCTGGTGCCAAAGGCGCTGATCCGTTCGCTGTCGATCAGGTCGAGCAAGCGCTCGGGGCCGGGATGCAAGGGTGAGCCATCATAAAGCACCAAGGTCGTGCCGACCGCCAGACCACTGACCAGCCAGTTCCACATCATCCAGCCGCAGGTGGTGTAGTAGAACAGCACGTCATCCGTGCCCAGGTCGTTGTGCAGGCCGTGTTCCTTCATGTGCTGCAGCAACACACCGCCGGCACTGTGCACAATGCACTTGGGCACACCCGTGGTGCCGCTGGAATAAAGAATGTACAGCGGGTGGTCGAAGGGCAGAGGGGTGAACTGCGGTTCGCCACCGGCTTGATAGAAATCGTCCCACAGACGGACGCGGGCAGTGCTGTGAAATTCGTCGGTGCAAGTACCGGCACGGCTGTACGGCACTACCAGCAAGTGCTCAAGGCTGGGTAGCTGCGCCAGCACCTCGTTGATTTTGTCGACCTGGTCGATGTTTTTACCAGCGTACTGATAACCGCCACAGACTATCAGCAGCTTGGGCTCGATCTGGCCGAAGCGGTCAATGATGCCGTGGGTGCCGAACTCCGGTGAGGAGCAGGACCAGATGGCGCCCAGGCTGGTACAGGCGAGCATGGCCACCAGGGTTTGCCAGGTGTTGGGCATACAGGCCGCCACACGATCGCCGACGCCAATGCCTGCAGCCTGGAAACTGCGCTGCAGGCCCGCGACCTGTGCGGCCAGCTCGGCATGGGAGATGACTCGCCGTTCGCCGTCCTCACGCACCGCGACCAACGCCGGATGCGCGTCGCGGCGGCGCAGCAGGTGTTCGGCGAAGTTCAGCGTGGCACCGGCGAACCAGCGCGCATCGGGCATCTGTGGCCCTTCGTCGAGGACCCGGGTGGCGGGTTGATGCCAGCGCACCCGGAAGAAATCGGCAAGGGTCTGCCAGAACGCGGCGCGCTGGTCGATACTCCAGCGATGCAACTGCTGGTAGTCGGTCAAGGTCAGACCGTACTTGCGGTTGATCTCACGGCGAAAGGCATCCATGCGACTGGCCTGGATACGCGCCTCGCCCGGGCGCCAGAGCACTTGGTTCATGCCGCGTTCCCCAGATTGGTAGGGCAACTGCCTGCCTGTGGGAGCGGGCTTGCCCCGCGATGGTGGACTGTCAGCAACATCGCATCGCGGGGCAAGCCCGCTCCTACAGAGCTTTTATTCCACTATAGCTTTCTTGACTTCGTCAGAGGCCGACCAGATGCGGTAACGCACTTCAACGCCTTCAGGTACATAGACCACGACTGGCAGCTTGCTGTTGTAACGCAGCAGGAAACCGTCACCGACGACCGGCACGAAAGCTTCTTTCCTGGTGTTGTCCGGGCAGGCCATCAGCGTCGAAGCCGGGCCCATGACTTTTTCCAGACGGTAGTAGTTGTAGCCCCAGCCTTCGAGGTTTTTCTCTTCGAGGGTGCCACCCAGGCGCTGGCGGTTGCAGTCGACCAGCAGTTGCTTGCCGGCCAGAACTTCCAGTTTGAACGCCGACTCATCGGCTTGCTGCGGCAGGTGGATGACCTGGCGGGTAAAGCCTTTTTCGGCCTCGGGATAGGGCGCGACATCCTTGAGGCTGGCGGCCTGTACGGATGTACCGGCAGCCAGGGTCAGGGTGAGCAGCGCAGTGAAAGGGATTGGGCGCATAAGGCCTCCTTGCAGGTAAAAAAGACGATGTCGCAGCCAGATCCCGGGCCGCCCGTCATTGGGCCAGCCAGCCGCCGTCGATGTTCCAGGCAGCGCCACGAACCTGACTGCCAGCCTCGCTACAGAGGAACAATACCAGCTCACCCAGATGTTCGGGAGTGACAAAGGCCAATGACGGCTGCTTCTCGGCCAGCAGATCGTGCTGCGCTTGTTGCGCATCGATGCCGCTGGCGGCGCGGTCATCGATCTGCTTTTGCACCAGCGGGGTCAGCACCCAGCCTGGGCAAATGGCGTTGCAGGTGATGTTGCTGGTAGCGGTTTCCAGCCCCACTACCTTGGTCAGCCCGACCACCCCGTGCTTGGCGGCAACATAAGCCGCCTTGCCGGTAGAGCCGACCTGGCCGTGCACCGAGGCAATGTTGACGATCCTTCCCCAATTACGCTGGCGCATGCCCGGCAGTACCAGACGGGTACCGTGGAATACCGCAGACAGGTTGATGGCGATGATCGAGTCCCAGCGCTCCACCGGGAAGTCTTCGACCGCGGCGACATGCTGGATACCGGCGTTGTTGACGAGGATATCGACACCGCCAAATTCCCGCTCGGCATAAACGAACAGCTCTTCGATCTGGGCTACATCGCCAAGATCGGCCGGGTGATGACCGACCCGGGTGCCGTGTCGGGCAACTTCGGCGATGGCCGCACTGGCGTCGCCGAAGCCGTTGAGAATCAGGTTGGCGCCGGCCTTGGCCAACACATGGGCAATACCCAGGCCGATGCCGCTGGTGGAGCCGGTAACCACTGCTGTTTTGCCGTTGAGTTGCATGAGTAGCTCCTTAAACGATGCCGGTAGCGTAGAAGGTGGCGATGACCACGAACACTGCCAGGGTCTTGATCAGGGTGATGCCGAAAATGTCCTTGTAGGCCTCGCGGTGGGTCAGGCCGGTGACTGCCAGCAGGGTAATGACCGCGCCGTTGTGCGGCAGGGTATCCATGCCGCCACTGGCCATGGCTGCTACGCGGTGCAGCACTTCAAGAGGAATGTTGGCGGCATTGGCTGCAGCGATGAAACTGTCGGACATCGCCGCCAGGGCGATACTCATGCCTCCGGATGCGGAACCGGTGATGCCGGCCAGCAAGGTCACGGTAATCGCTTCATTGACCAGCGGGTTGGGGATCGCGCGCAAGGCATCGGCCAGCACCAGAAAGCCTGGCAACGAGGCGATCACCGCGCCGAAACCGTATTCCGAGGCGGTGTTCATCGCCGCCAGCAGCGCACCGCTGACCGCACTTTTGCTGCCTTCTGCCAAGCGATGCCTGATCGCGCCAAAGCCGGCCACCAGCACCAGCAAAATGCCCAGCAGCAGCGCTGCCTCGACCGCCCAGATGGCGGTGAGCTTGGCGATGTCGCTCTGTACCGGCGCGCTCATGCCCGGCAGGCTGAGGCTGTGGGTTTTGCCGTACCAGGCGGGAATCCAGTGGGTGAACAGCAGGTTCATCACCCCCACCAGCAGCAGTGGCGAGAGCGCCAGCAGCGGGTTAGGCAGTTTCAGGTCGGCGGCGGTTTCCGGTTCGTTGCGCAGGTCTGAACCGTAGCCTTCGCCAGCGCGTTGGGCCTTGTTGCGCTGGCGTTGCAGGTAGAGCATGCCGGTGCAGAACACGAACAGGGTGCCGATCAGCCCCAACCAGGGCGCCGCCCAGGCGGTGGTGTTGAAGAAGGTGCTGGGAATGATGTTCTGGATCTGCGGGGTGCCGGGCAGGGCATCCATGGTGAAGGAAAACGCACCCAGGGCGATGGTCGCCGGGATCAGGCGCTTGGGAATATTGCTCTGGCGGAACATCTCGGCGGCGAACGGATAGACCGCAAACACCACCACGAACAGCGACACGCCGCCGTAGGTCAGCAGTGCACACACCAGCACGATCACCAGCATGGCCTGACGGGTGCCGAGCAGGCGGATGGCGGCGGCGACGATCGAGCGGGAGAAACCGGACAGCTCGATCAGTTTGCCGAACACGGCACCGAGCAGGAACACCGGAAAGTACAGCTTGATAAAGCCGACCATCTTTTCCATGAACACGCCGGTGAAGGCCGGGGCCACGGCAGAAGGGTCGGTCAGCAGTACCGCGCCGAGGGCGGCGATGGGGGCGAAGAGGATAACGCTATAACCACGGTAGGCAGCCAGCATCAGCAGCGCGAGGGCTGCCAGGGCGATGATCACACTCATCGAGTGTCTCCTTGGGTGCATCTTGTTTTTGTTGGGCTGTAGGAGATAGCGGGAATCGTGCCATAATTATAAGTTACTGAAATATATAGGTATTTATTAATTTCTATAGATGTTGATCTCTAATCTGAGACAAGCTGTCGCGGGGCAAGCCCGTTCCTACCGGCCCCTGTGGGAGCGGGCTTGCCCCGCGATAGCAATCTCAATCAGGAAACACAAGTCTCGTTATTGAGACGAAAGCCCCAGCGCCACCAGCTTCTTGTACAGGGTAGAACGCCCCAACCCCAGCTGCCGCGCCGCTTGCGGCACATTCCCGGCACAACGGGCGAGGGTTTCGGCCAACAACTTCCGCTCGAACTCGGCACAGGCCTGTTTATAGCTCATCGGCGCTGCAACCACGTCCAATGGCGCCAGATCGCCCAGCGCCGCCTGCAAGTCGCGAGCGCCCAAACGCGGCTGGTCAGCGAGCAAGGTGGCGCGCTCCAGCACATTACGCAGCTCACGGATGTTGCCCGGCCAGGCATGCCGGGCCAGCAACGCCTGGGCCTCGTCATCCAGCTCGTGCTGGCTGTCCAGTTCTTCGAGAATCGCCTCGCTCAGCGCCGGCAGGTCATCCAGGCGTTCACGCAGCGGCGGCACCTGGATCGGCAATACGTTGAGCCGGTAGTACAGATCAGCACGAAACTCGCCGCGGGCCATGGCTGCGGTAAGGTCAGTGGAGGTCGCGGCAATGATCCGCACGTCGCTGTGCATCATCTGGTTGGAGCCCACCGGCTCGTATTCTTTTTCCTGCAGCACGCGCAGCAATTTGCTCTGCAAGGGCAGCGGCATGTCGCCGATTTCGTCGAGAAACAGGGTGCCACCCTCAGCCAGTTGCAGCTTGCCCGGGCGGCCTTTGCGATCGGCGCCAGTGTAGGCACCCGGTGCGGTGCCAAAGAACTCGGCTTCAAGCAATGTTTCCGGAATGGCGGCGCTGTTGATGCTGACAAACGCCTTGTGCGCCCGTGACGAGGCAGCATGAATGGCATGGGCGAGCAGCTCTTTGCCGGTGCCGGTTTCACCTAGCAGCAATACCGCCGAGTCACTGCTGGCGCCACGCCGGGCCCGGCGTTTGACTTCAAGGCTGGCGGCGCTGGTGCCGATGAACTGGGCAAAGCTGTACTTGGCCTGACGGGCACGCAACAGCGAGCGGGTCGAGGCCAGCTCTTGCTGCATGCTGGCGTAGCGCTTGAGCAGCGGCGACAGGCTGCGCAGTTCGTCGAACAGGGCAAAGCCGATGGCGCCGATCAACGCGCCGTCAGCGTCGTGCACCGGTAGACGCATGACCACCAGTGGTTCTTTGGGCGTGTCGAGCATGTCCAGCAGAATCGGCCGGCCGTTGTTGACCACCTCGCGCATCAGGCTGCCGGGAATTACGCTTTCACAGGGCTGACCAATGACACTGGTGGCATCTTCAAGGCCAAAGCGCCGGGCATAGCGTTGGTTCATCCAGACAATGCGCGCGTCACGGTCGACGATCAGGGTGCCTTCGCTGGACTGCTCGATGATTTCGAACAGCGAACGGATCGCCAGTTGGCGCACCTGCTGATAATCCTTGAGGCTGTCATTGGCAGGCATGGGCCGCTCCCTGAAAATCAAAGGCTGCGATTATGCCCGTGGATCGAAGGCTTCGCGCAAGGCATCGCCGATAAACACCAGTAGCGACAGGATCAAGGCCAGGGCAAAAAACGCGGTAAAGCCCAGCCAGGGCGCCTGCAGGTTCTGCTTGCCCTGGTTGACCAGTTCGCCCAGCGAAGCGCTGCCGGCCGGCATGCCGAAGCCGAGAAAATCCAGCGCGGTCAGGGTGGTGATAGCGCC
>JBOICD010000019.1:0-17063 GCA_050739855.1 Pseudomonas sp. | reverse complement strand
CTTCGCTGGTTTCGTCCAGCATGCTCGGGCTACCGCAGATCATCGCACGGTCGTCCTGCGGGTTGATCGGTGGCAGACCGATGTCCTCGAACAGCTTGCCGCTGCGCATCAGGTCGGTCAGACGGCCCTGGTTCTCGAACGGCTCGCGGGTTACGGTCGGGTAGTAGATCAGCTTGTCACGCAGCGCCTCGCCGAAGAACTCGTTCTGCGGCAGGTGCTCGGTGATGAACTCGCGGTAGGCGACTTCGTTGACGTAACGGACGCCGTGAACCAGGATCACTTTTTCAAAGCGCTCGTAGGTTTCCGGATCCTGGATGACGCTCATGAACGGCGCCAGGCCAGTACCGGTGCTCAGCAGGTACAGGTGCTTGCCCGGGTTCAGGTCGTCGAGTACCAGCGTACCGGTAGGCTTCTTGCTGATGATGATCTCATCGCCTTCCTTCAGGTGCTGCAGCTGCGAGGTCAGCGGGCCGTCCGGCACCTTGATGCTGAAGAACTCCAGATGCTCTTCCCAGTTCGGGCTGGCGATCGAGTAGGCGCGCATGAGCGGGCGGCCGTTGGGCTGTTGCAGGCCGATCATCACGAACTGACCGTTCTCGAAGCGCAGGCCCGGATCGCGGGTGCACTTGAAGCTGAACAGGGTGTCATTCCAGTGGTGAACACTGAGGACACGTTCGTGGTTCATGTTGCTCATGTACGGGCTCCTGAAATAAAACGCAGCGCTAACCTAGAGCGCGATTGCGCGATAGTTTAGTGCGAGCGACAATATCTGTTAAATGAATTATCAAGATATGTCTTATCGGTTATATAGATATGCGATTTACGCTTCGTCAGCTCCAGGTGTTCGTCGCCGTAGCCCAGTATCAAAGCGTCTCGCGAGCCGCGGGAATACTGGCGTTATCGCAGTCGGCCGCCAGTACCTCGATCACCGAACTTGAACGCCAGTCCAGCTGCCAGCTGTTCGACCGCGCCGGCAAACGCCTGAGCCTCAACGCCCTGGGTCATCAACTGCTGCCACAGGCAGTGGCGCTGCTCGACCAGGCCAAGGAAATCGAAGACCTGCTCAACGGCAAGTCCGGTTTCGGCTCGCTGGCGGTCGGCGCCACCCTGACCATCGGTAACTACCTGGCCACCCTGCTGATCGGCAGTTTCATGCAGGTCCACCCGGAAAGTCAGGTCAAGCTCCATGTGCAGAACACTGCGCATATCGTGCACCAGGTTGCCCATTATGAAATTGATCTGGGTCTAATCGAAGGCGACTGCAACCATCCCGATCTTGAAGTGCAACCTTGGGTTGAAGACGAACTGGTGGTGTTTTGCGCGCCACAGCACCCGTTGGCCCAGCGCGGCCAGGCCAGCCTGGAAGAGCTGACCCACGAAGCGTGGATTCTGCGTGAGCAAGGTTCCGGCACCCGCCTGACCTTCGACCAGGCGATGCGTCATCACCGTTCCAACCTGAACATCCGCCTGGAGCTTGAGCACACCGAAGCGATCAAACGTGCTGTCGAGTCGGGCCTGGGCATCGGTTGTATCTCACGCCTGGCGTTGCGCGACGCATTTCGTCGCGGCAGCCTGGTCGCAGTGGAAACACCGGAGCTGGACCTGGCCCGACAGTTCTACTTCATCTGGCACAAGCAGAAGTACCAGACCTCTGCCATGCGCGAGTTTCTCGAGCTGTGCCGTACCTTTACCGCCGGTGTGCAGCGCAGCGACGAGATCGTCCTGCCCAACATTGCCTAGATAAGGATCACCGCCCAGACCACCGCCACCATTGTCAGGGCGACGAGCTGGGCGGCGCTGCCCATATCCTTGGCGTTTTTCGACAGCGGGTGGCGGTCGAGGGAAATCCGGTCGATCGCCGCCTCGACTGCCGAATTGAGCAATTCAACGATCAGGCCCAGCAGGCACACGGCGATCAGGATGGCCCGCTCGGCACGACTGACATCCAGCCAGAACGCCAGCGGCACCAGCACCACATTGAGCAGCACCAGTTGACGGAAAGCCGCTTCACCGGTGAAGGCTGCGCGCAGACCGTCAAACGAATAGCCGGCAGCGTTGAAAATACGTTTGAGGCCGGTCTGGCCCTTGAAAGGCGATGACATAGAAGGTCACTTCATCCACTGAAAAATGCGCTGCAGCCTAGTGTAGATCGGGTCAAAAAAGCGTGAAGGCCGCGGCCTCAGCTCGCCGAAACCGATTCCAGTTGTTGCAAGAGCAATGCAGCCTGAGTCCGGGTACGCACGCCGAGCTTGCGGAAAATCGCCGTGACGTGGGCCTTGATGGTCGCTTCCGAGACGTTCAGCTCGTAGGCGATCTGCTTGTTCAGCAAGCCTTCGCAGACCATGGTCAACACCCGGAACTGCTGGGGGGTGAGACTGGCCAGGCCCTCACTGGCAGCCTTGGCCTCAGCCGATACATCGACTTTCTCAAAGGCTTGTGGCGGCCACCAGATGTCACCATCAAGGACCTTTTTCACCGCTTCCTGAATTACTTCCAGGGAGCTGGACTTGGGAATAAAGCCACTGGCGCCAAATTCGCGCGACTTCACCACCACCGCGGCTTCTTCCTGAGCCGAGACCATCACCACCGGAATCTGCGGGTACTGGCCGCGCAACAGGACCAACCCGGAAAAACCATAGGCACCTGGCATGTTGAGGTCCAGCAGCACCAGGTCCCAGTCGGACTTCTCGGCGAGGCGGGTTTCCAGTTCGGCAATGCTCGCCACTTCTACCAGGCGGACATCGGGCCCCAGGCCCAGGGTTACAGCCTGACGCAGGGCACTGCGAAACAGCGGGTGGTCATCGGCAATCAGGATTTCGTACGTGGCCATCGATCTAATGATCCTGTTCTGTGCAGGCGCAGGGAGGAAGAATAGGCGCCTGGCGGGCAACTCAAGGTGCTGACGGCAGTGCCGCACACCCAAAAGGCACTTCAAGGCCAGGAAAAACTGTGTTTCAAGCCTTGTATATGCCCGAATCGGCGCCAAGGATGCCGAGCCAGATCCGGGTGGTCAAGCTGATTGCCCGGTCCAGACAAGCACGCAATGGTCGCCAGCCTGCCATTATGACTCAATGTGCGACACCTGCCCCTTGTACTATAGGAAGGTATGCAAACGCTGGTGGACGGCATCCTGCTCATCAATCGACCACTGGTGCTTGGCACTCAGGTAGTGCGTACTGAACACATCCAGGTAAGCATCCAGGGCTTCGGCGGCACGCTGGTCACCCGCCAGCTCCAGACACATGGCCGCCACTTCGGCAGTGCAGAAATGATCGTCTCGCTTGGAGCGGCGCAAGCGGTAGCGCGACAGCTGCTCCGGTTGCAGGCTGAGCACCGGGAAGCGATCGAGATAGGGGCTTTTGCGAAACATCTTGCGCGCCTCGGTCCAGGTCGCATCGAGCAGGATGAACAACGGGCGTTTGCCGGGCTCACGCACCACCTCACTGACCACCCTTTGCGGCGCCACGAACTCACCGGGAAAGACGATGTAAGGCTGCCAGTGCGGCTGATCGAGCAAGGCCAGCAAAGCTTCATCAACCGAAGTACGCTGCCAGCCGAAGGCCGAGGTATCGGCAATCAGGTCGGCGATCAGCCAGCCGGTGTTACTCGGTTTCAATGGCTCGGTGTCGTGCATCAGCAGGCACATCGCCGAATCGGACGGCACCTGCGGACGCCAGGCACACAGACAATGGCTAAAAATCACCCGGCACTGCGGGCAGCGTGGCGCCCGTGATCCGCGCGCAACGAAAGGTTTGACACTGCGCGCCAGGCGCTCGGCGCGCAGGCGCGATACGGCATGGCTCATGGCAGCAGACTATATAGGCAAGGAAAGGACGGCACTGCGCGGACTCGGCAAGACAGGAAAACCGCTGCAGTTTACCAGAGCTGGTCTGCCGGCAGACGGTATTTGCCGTGCAGCCATAGCGCCGACTCCCCTATAATCCCCAGCCTGTCGCTACCCGCTGGCACCACGACTTCGCGCGTGACGGAACACCGTGCGCAGTTGCCGGTCCAATCGCCAGTTACCGAACCAGGAGAAACCCATGTTGCGCTTCATCGCCCCGTCCCTGAGCCTGTTGCTCGCTCTACCCCTGGCCGCCAACGCTGCCTCCAAACAGGAGTACGAGCTGAGCAAAATGCTGCAAAAAGTTGCCACTGAAAGCAGCGTGGGCACGCCGCGAGCGATCAACGAAGACATCCTCGACCAGGGTTACACCGTCGAAGGCAAGCAACTGATCAACCACCTCAGCGTACTTCCCAGCCACGCTGAAAAAATGAAGGCCGACCCAAACCGGGTACGCAGCCAATTGGGTGACAGCGTTTGCAAGAACACCGGCTACCGTCAGTTGCTGGCCAAAGGCGCGGTGCTGACCTACCGCTTCACCGAGTACAAGACCAACCGCCCGGTCAGTGAACAGGCGTTCGACGCCAAGAGTTGTGGTGTGAAGCCAAGCAAGTAAGCCTAAGCCACCTGCTCGCTGTCGCGCCGTTGCTTTTCATCGGCGCGCAGTTCAGCCACCAGGGCCTGGACGTAACGTGAGTGCCGCACCCCACCCCCCAAGCGACGCAGGCACTCTTGTTCAAGGCTCAGGTTATTGGCCTGGGCCGAGCGCTCGAGCAGCTCGAACAGCTGTGCATCGAGCTCCAGATTAAGCCGTTGCATGTGACAGCCTCCCTGCACCGCGACAGTCACTCAGGCTTCCAGTTAACCAGACCCATGCCAGGATCGGTTCCCGGCTGACAAGCGGTCTGTTTCCAACCGGCCTCATTAAGCTGATCCAGCGAAGATCCTTTCGGCATAAATACCCGCCAGGGTCTAGATTGATAGCAAGCGCCCGCCCGTTTCAGGGCTCGCACCGGGGGATGCCTGCCGACGCCGTGCATTAGCATTACTGCACTGCTCGAGGCGCACACTCGAGCCACGGCAGCCAGCGACACACGCAGTGTCGCGGCCGGAAACCGTACAGGTCCGGTCAGAGGTTTTGCTGCAGAAGGAGACGTTGAATGCCTTACCAACCGAATGAACTGCTATCGAGTCACTTCAAGAACCAGGGAATCGATCTGAGCAAGCTGGATGAACAACTGAAACTGGTTGCCCTCGACAGCCCCAACCTGCCGCTGTACCGTGACATGATGCTGACCGTCCTGCGCATGGCCCATGACGACAGCAACCGCTGGAACGCCAAGATTACCCTGCAAGCCTTGCGCGAACTGGACCATGCCTTCCGCACCCTTGAACAGTACAAAGGCCGGCGCAAGGTCACCGTGTTCGGTTCAGCCCGCACCCCGGTCGAACACCCCATGTATGCACTGGCCAGGGAACTGGGCGCAACCCTGGCTCGTTCCAACCTGATGGTCATCACCGGCGCTGGCGGTGGCATCATGGCCGCCGCACACGAAGGCGCAGGCGTCGATCACAGCCTGGGTTTCAACATCACCCTGCCGTTCGAGCAGCACGCCAACCCCACTGTAGACGGCACCGACAAGCTGCTGCCGTTTCACTTCTTCTTCATTCGCAAGCTGTTCTTCGTCAAGGAAGCGGATGCTCTGGTGCTGTGCCCGGGTGGCTTCGGCACGCTGGATGAAGCGCTGGAAGTGCTCACACTGATCCAGACCGGCAAGAGCCCGCTGGTGCCGGTGGTGCTTCTGGACTCGCCGGGCGGCACCTTCTGGCAGGACGCACTGAATTTCATTACCCGGCAGCTGGAAGAAAACCGCTACATCCTGCCCAGCGACCTGAAGCTGCTGCGTCTGGTGCAGAGTGCCGAAGACGCCGTGGAGGAGATCAAGCAGTTCTACAGCAACTACCACTCCAGCCGCTGGCTGAAAAACCAGTTCGTGATTCGCATGCACCACCCGCTCAGCGAGGGCGCGTTGCTTGATCTACAGGAGGGGTTTGCCGACCTGCGCCTGAGTGGTCAGTACCACCAGCACGCCTATGCCGGCGAACACCACGACGAAGCCAGGTTCAGCCATCTGACGCGTCTGACCTTCGCCTTCAACGGCCGCGACCAGGGGCGCCTGCGCGAACTGGTGGACTTCATCAACCTGTCGGAAAACTGGGCCAAGCCCGAGCCGATGCACACCACGCAACGGGCCCGCGAAGCACTGAAGGTCACTTGACCCTCTGCTAGTCGTCCAGCTCTCGGCCGCTCAACAGGCGGCCGACCATTTCCATGGAAAAGCCACGGTAGACCAGAAAACGGGTTTGCTGTGCGCGGCTACGCGGATCGATGGGTAACTGCCCGGAAAACTTGCGCTGCCAGACATCCTGCAACTGCCCCGCCCAATCCACACCGCTCTCGCGCAGGGCCTGGTCGATATCGCCGCGTTGCAGGCCGCGCTGGCTCAGCTCTTCGCGAATGCGTGCCGGGCCGTAGCCAGACCGCGAGCGATAGCTGATAAAGCTTTCCAGATAACGGGCTTCACTGAGCAGACCCTCTTCCGTCAAGCGGTCGAGCTCCTGGTCAATCAATTCGGGGGGAGCGCCGCGCTGACGCAACTTGCGCGTCAGCTCGACTCGACCATGCTCGCGGCGTGCGAGCAGGTCCATGGCTGTCCGCCTTACGGCGACGGGAGTGTCGAGTACGACGGACATGGCAACGATCAGTAGCCGGCTTCGGCGTCTGCCAGATCGTCTTCAGGCTCGGCGTTAACCGCTGCAGCCTTGCCAGCAGCCTCAACAGCACCGGCATTGAGCAGTTTGTCGCGGATCTGCTTCTCGAGGGTCGCGCCGATTTCCGGGTTGTCCTGAAGGAACTTGGCCGAGTTGGCCTTGCCCTGGCCGATCTTGCTGCCCTGGTAGCTGTACCAGGCACCGGATTTTTCCAGGAAGCCGTGCAGCACGCCGAGGTCAATGATCTCGCCGTTGCGGTAGATGCCCTTGCCGTAGAGGATCTGGAATTCAGCCTGACGGAATGGCGGCGCCACCTTGTTCTTGACGATCTTGACGCGAGTTTCGCTGCCGACCACTTCGTCGCCTTCCTTCACCGCGCCGGTACGGCGGATGTCGAGACGGACCGAAGCGTAGAACTTCAGCGCGTTACCACCGGTGGTGGTTTCCGGGCTGCCGAACATCACGCCGATCTTCATGCGGATCTGGTTGATGAAGATCACCAGGCAGTTGGCGTTCTTGATGTTACCGGTGATTTTACGCAGTGCCTGGGACATCAGGCGGGCTTGCAGGCCGACGTGCATGTCGCCCATCTCGCCTTCGATCTCAGCCTTGGGTACCAGGGCGGCCACGGAGTCGACGATGATCACGTCAACGGCGTTGGAACGCACCAGCATGTCGGTGATTTCCAGGGCCTGTTCGCCGGTGTCAGGCTGCGAGACCAGCAGGTCGTCGACATTGACGCCCAGCTTGCCGGCGTACTCGGGATCGAGGGCGTGTTCGGCGTCGACGAAGGCGCAGGTAGCGCCCATTTTCTGGGCCTGGGCGATGACCGACAGGGTCAGCGTGGTTTTACCGGACGACTCAGGACCGTAGATCTCAACGATCCGGCCTTTTGGCAGACCGCCAATGCCCAGGGCAATGTCCAGACCCAGGGAGCCGGTAGAAATGGCCGGAATCGCCTGACGCTCGTGGTCGCCCATGCGCATGACCGCGCCTTTACCGAATTGACGCTCGATTTGCCCCAGGGCCGCAGCCAAGGCGCGCTTCTTGTTGTCGTCCATTGAAGTCCTCACGTAATCGATAGGGCCTGACGGCCAGAACACCTGTATAAGTAGCCAGTATTATTCCACAGGGTTTTCTTTCCGCCTACCCCCGAATTGCGATTTACTCTGCACCAAGCTGTAACAAGCCCTCTAGCGCGGCGATTACCGTTTGTCGGCGTACCTCGTCACGGTCGCCGTCGAAGTGCCGGCGCTCGCTGCTGACATGGCTGCCATCGGCCCAGGCCAGCCATACGGTACCCACCGGTTTGGCCGGCGAGCCACCGTCCGGCCCGGCCACGCCACTGACCGCCACCGCGAACCGCGCACCACTGGCAGCCTGGGCGCCGCGGACCATGGCCTCGACCACTTCCTGGCTGACCGCCCCGACCTCGGCGAACAGGGTTTCCGGCACCGCCAGCTGGCGGGTCTTCTGGGGGTTGGAGTAAGTCACATAACCGGCTTCGAACCAGGCCGAACTGCCCGGAATCCGCGTAATGGCCTCGGCGATGCCGCCGCCGGTGCAGGACTCGGCAGTGGTCACCTGGGCATTGAAGCGACGCAGGTGTTCACCCAGCCGGGCGGAAAGCGCAGTGATCGGGTCCATGGCAAGCTCCTTGAAAGACTGTCGCCTACCCTACACCAGCTGCCGCCGGGCACAAATCCTCCACCTGTTCGCCAAGGCTGGGCGAACGCCAATGCCGCGCCTTGCCTGCGGACCCAAGCGCTGGCAGCCGACGCCGTCCGCAGCACGAAATGCAATTGCCAATATGCACGAAAATGCATGGACAAATGGTCGCGCGCGGCTGTTCGCCTCGGCATCGCACACAAAATCCCTGTACCATTGCCCGCTTGCCTTTGGTCTAAACGACACTGCGAGCCAAGTTTCTGTAATGAGCGATCTTTCCGCACACACCCCGATGATGCAGCAGTACTGGAAGCTGAAAAACCAGCATCCAGATCAACTGATGTTCTACCGCATGGGCGACTTCTACGAAATCTTCTATGAAGATGCGAAGAAGGCCGCAAAACTCCTGGACATTACCCTGACGGCCCGCGGGCAATCGGCGGGCCAGTCGATCCCCATGTGCGGTATCCCCTTCCACGCGGCCGAGGGCTACCTGGCCAAGCTGGTGAAGCTGGGCGAATCGGTGGTGATCTGCGAACAGATCGGCGACCCGGCCACCAGCAAGGGCCCGGTGGAACGCCAGGTGGTGCGGATCCTCACCCCGGGCACGGTCAGTGACGAGGCGCTGCTCGATGAGCGCCGCGACAACCTGATCGCCGCCGTGCTGGGTGACGAGCGCCTGTTCGGCCTGGCCGTGCTGGATATCACCAGCGGCAACTTCACCGTGCTGGAGATCAAGGGCTGGGAGAACCTGCTGGCCGAGCTTGAACGCATCAATCCGGTCGAGCTGCTGATTCCGGACGACTGGCCACAAGGCCTGCCGGCCGAGAAACGCCGTGGCGCCCGCCGCCGTGCGCCGTGGGACTTCGACCGCGACTCGGCACGCAAAAGCCTCTGCCAGCAGTTCGCAACCCAGGACCTCAAAGGCTTTGGCTGCGAGAAGCTGACCCTGGCCATCGGTGCTGCCGGTTGCCTGCTGGGCTACGCCAAGGAAACCCAGCGCACTGCCCTGCCACACCTGCGCAGCCTCAAGCATGAACGCCTGGACGACACCGTGGTGCTCGACGGCGCCAGCCGCCGCAACCTCGAACTGGACGTAAACCTGGCCGGTGGCCGCGACAACACCTTGCAGTCGGTCATCGACCGCTGCCAGACCGCCATGGGCAGCCGTCTGCTGACCCGCTGGCTGAACCGTCCGCTGCGCGACCTGAAAGTGCTGCAGGCACGTCAGGGCTCGATTCGCTGCCTGCTCGACAGCTACCGCTTTGAAAAACTGCAGCCGCAGCTCAAGGAAATCGGCGACATCGAGCGGATCCTCGCCCGTATCGGCCTGCGCAACGCCCGCCCGCGGGACCTGGCGCGCCTGCGCGATGCCCTCGGCGCCCTGCCCGAGCTGCAGAACGCCATGGCCGAGCTGGAAGCGCCACACCTGGCGCTGCTGGCGGCCATCGCCGGAACCTACCCGGAGCTGGCCGACCTGCTGGCAAAAGCCATCATCGACAACCCGCCTGCGGTCATCCGCGACGGCGGCGTGCTGAAGACCGGCTACGACAGCGAGCTGGACGAACTGCTGGCGATGAGCGAGAACGCCGGCCAGTTCCTGATCGACCTTGAAGCGCGGGAAAAAGCCCGTACCGGCCTTGCCAACCTGAAGGTCGGCTACAACCGTGTGCACGGCTACTTTATCGAGCTGCCGAGCAAACAGGCCGAACAGGCGCCCGCCGACTACATTCGCCGCCAGACCCTCAAGGGTGCGGAACGCTTCATCACCCCGGAGCTGAAAACCTTCGAAGACAAGGCGCTGTCGGCCAAGAGCCGCGCCCTGGCCCGCGAGAAGATGCTCTACGATGCGCTGCTGGAAACCCTGATCGGTCATCTGGCGCCGCTGCAGGACACCGCCGCCGCGCTGGCCGAGCTGGATGTGCTGAGCAACCTCGCCGAGCGCGCGCTGAACCTGGACCTGAACTGCCCGTCCTTCGTCGACGAGCCGTGCATGCGCATCAGCCAGGGCCGCCACCCGGTGGTCGAGCAGGTACTGACCACGCCGTTCGTGGCCAACGACCTGGCATTGGACGACAACACCCGCATGCTGGTGATCACCGGCCCGAACATGGGTGGTAAATCCACCTACATGCGCCAGACTGCCCTGATTGTGCTGATGGCGCATATCGGCAGCTTCGTACCGGCAGCCAGCTGCGAGCTGTCGCTGGTCGACCGGATCTTCACCCGTATCGGCTCCAGCGACGATCTGGCCGGCGGGCGCTCGACCTTCATGGTCGAGATGAGCGAAACCGCCAACATCCTGCACAACGCCAGCGATCGCAGCCTGGTGCTGATGGACGAAGTCGGCCGTGGTACCAGTACCTTCGACGGCCTGTCCCTGGCCTGGGCCGCCGCTGAACGTCTGGCGCAACTGCGCGCCTACACGCTGTTTGCCACCCACTACTTCGAACTCACGGTGCTGCCGGAAAGCGAACCCCTGGTGGCCAACGTGCACCTGAACGCCACCGAGCACAACGAGCGCATCGTGTTCCTGCACCATGTGCTGCCGGGCCCTGCCAGCCAGAGCTACGGCCTGGCCGTGGCCCAGCTGGCGGGCGTGCCGACACCGGTGATCCAGCGTGCGCGCGAACACCTGGGCCGGCTGGAAACCGCCAGCCTGCCCCATGAAATGCCTGCAGTGCCCAAGGGTGCGCCAGATGTTCCGCACCAGAGCGACCTGTTTGCCAGCCTGCCTCACCCGGCCATCGAGAAGCTCGGGAAGCTCGACCTGGACAACATGACGCCGCGTCAAGCTATCGAAATGCTCTATACACTGAAGACTCTGTTATAACGCGAGCCCGCACAAGCTGATAGAATCCCGCGCGGTTTGGCGGTGCTGCAGGTTACTAGCCTGGCTTGCAGCCGAACGACCAAACCGAGCGACCCTGTCTGGAAGGGTATCGCTGCCGTCGCCTGAGGAGAGAATTAGAAATGACCTTCGTCGTCACCGACAACTGCATCAAGTGCAAGTACACCGACTGCGTAGAAGTCTGTCCGGTGGACTGCTTCTACGAAGGCCCGAACTTCCTGGTCATTCACCCGGATGAGTGCATCGACTGTGCACTGTGCGAGCCTGAATGCCCTGCCCAAGCCATTTTCTCGGAAGACGAAGTGCCAAGTGGCATGGAGAACTTCATCGAGCTCAATGCCGAGCTGGCAGAGATCTGGCCAAACATCACCGAGCGTAAGGATGCCCTGCCGGACGCTGAAGAGTGGGATGGCAAACCAGGCAAGATCGCCGATCTGGAGCGTTAAGCACTCCGGCTCAATAAAAAGGCCCCTGGAGGGCCTTTTTTTATGTTTATTGCAGGCAAAAAAAAGGGGCGGTTTGACCCGCCCACATTTTTTCCGTAGTCCCTTTGTTCCCTTCCATCATCCTGATGAATCGCGTCCTGCGATGTCCTTGGCCGTCATCCTTGAAAGCCTGTGTCAGTCCGTAGACACAGTTGAGATACTAGCGTCTGCAGTATTTCCATCAACGGGCTAAAGCTCTCAAAAAGCTGCAGAAACCTAACCGAAACAAATAGCGAATTTGTTGTTTATCAATACGTTATAGAAAAACTCACACTGAAAACGACAACGATTTACTAGAACTTGTAGTGATGACTTACATAACGAGTAAGCAAATGCCTACAAGAAAAAGAACTGCTCCAACATTGATGGGCGCTTTCGGCTAAACCCGGATGTTTCCATGGCAATGACTGGAAACAATTGCCTGAAGGGCCTTTCCTACACAAACAAAAACGCCTCGATCATGTCGAGGCGTTCTTTGCTGCAAGCAGTGCTTACTGGAACAGCGACTCACTGGACAGGCCATTCTTCTCGAGGATCTCACGCAGACGCTTGAGGCCCTCTACCTGGATCTGGCGAACCCGCTCACGGGTCAGGCCTATCTCCAGCCCGACATCTTCCAGGGTGCTGCTTTCGTGCCCGCGCAGGCCGAAACGGCGAATCACCACCTCGCGCTGCTTGTCCGTCAGCTCGCTCAGCCATTGGTCGATGCTCTGGGACAGGTCATCATCCTGGAGCAGCTCGCAAGGGTCGGTGGGGCGATCGTCGGTCAGGGTATCGAGCAGGGTCTTGTCAGAGTCCGGCCCCAGGGACACATCCACCGACGATACACGCTCGTTGAGCCCGAGCATGCGTTTGACTTCTCCAACGGGTTTTTCCAGGAGGCTGGCGATCTCTTCCGGGGACGGTTCGTGATCAAGCTTCTGGGTCAGTTCGCGCGCTGCGCGCAGGTAAACGTTGAGCTCCTTGACCACATGAATCGGCAAGCGAATCGTGCGGGTCTGGTTCATGATCGCCCGTTCGATGGTTTGCCGGATCCACCAGGTGGCATAGGTAGAGAAACGGAAACCACGCTCAGGGTCGAACTTCTCGACCGCGCGAATCAGCCCCAGGTTGCCCTCTTCGATCAGGTCCAGCAGCGAAAGCCCACGATTCACATAACGCCGGGCGATCTTCACCACCAGACGCAGGTTGCTCTCGATCATGCGCTTTCGCCCGGCCGGATCGCCACTTTGCGAAAGGCGCGCAAAATGAACCTCCTCCTCTGGCGAGAGCAAAGGCGAAAAGCCGATTTCATTGAGGTACAACTGGGTTGCATCAAGCGCACGGGTGTAATCGATGTACTTGTGCTGCTTGAGCGTAGAGCCTTGTTTGGCCCTGGTCCGAACCGAAGATACAGCAGGTTCGTCTGACACCACATCCGTTTCCAAAACGATGCCCGTCTCCATCAGGAGCACTTCATCGTCGATGTCAAACTCCGGCACTTCTTTACTGAGAGCCATTGTTATAGTCCTTTGCTGAGTTCGAACTCAGACTCGAGCGGCGCCGATATCCCTGGCAACGCTGGAGCCTGTCCCCTCTACGCGAGGAACAGGCCGGGTACTAGCAATCAACGACGCGGCAGGAATTGCAGCGGATCAACAGGTTTGCCCTGGCGGCGAATCTCAAAATGCAGCTTCACCCGGTCTGTGCCCGTGGAACCCATTTCGGCAATTGTCTGCCCAACTTTGACCTGCTGTCCCTCCCGTACCAAAAGCCTGCGGTTGTGGCCGTAGGCACTGACGTAGGTGTCGCTGTGCTTGATGATGACCAACTCGCCGTAGCCCCGCAAGCCACTCCCGGCGTAGACAACTGAACCATCAGACGCAGCAAAAACAGGCTGTCCCAAATCACCGGCGATATCAATGCCTTTATTCAAACTGCCGTTTGAAGCAAATTTACCAATCAACACACCGCCGGCCGGCCATGCCCAGCCGCCCACCGCTCGCTCTGCGGCAGGCACCTGAGCTGGCGCGGTAGTGGTGGTTACTACCGGCGCTGGCGTCGTTGTCACGGGTGTCGTCACAGGCGCTGTCACAGGCTTGGCTGGAGTACCGGCCGGACGCGTGGTGATCGTGGTTTTACTCGAAGGTGACGATGAAGTGGTGACCACGGTGGTGGTCGCGCTGGCAGGCCCACTGGAGCGACCATCGAAGCGGATCGCCTGGCCTGGGCGGATGGTATACGGCGCGGCAATGCCGTTGCGGGCAGCCAGGGCCTTGTAGTCCCAGCCATAACGAAAGGCAATGGAGTACAGGGTGTCACCAGGGCGCACCACATACTGGCCGCTGGTGGTAGCAGGACGCTTGGCCACCGGCGCGTTGCGATCGACCACTCGCGCACTGTTGGTCGACGTGCTGGAGCAACCCGAAAGCAGTGAACCCACGGCAAGTGCAATCACCAGAAGCTTGAAGCTCGAAAATCCCCTGCGCTGCTGAATGATTGTGTGACCCACCCGCCGCTCCCTCTCATGGTGACTGCTGTGAAAATGCAATATTGTTTCAATTATAACCGAGCACATGTGCCTTGCGGACGCCGGGCATGCGCAAAATCTGCCCCCCAACAGAATAGGGTAGCCCGCCAGATAGACAGGACAATGCCGGAGGAATTCGCCTGCTGTGAAAAAAAGTCCTGATCAGGCCAGCGGGCCGGTCAGCAACGGCACGAAACGTACAGCACCCAGCACCTGCTGCGAAAATCCATGCTCTTCACGCACGATCAGCATCAGGTGCTGGGTTTCCCCAGTCGGCCCGACTGGAATGACCATACGCCCGCCCGGGGCGAGTTGGTCAAGCAAGGCCTGCGGGACTTCCGGAGCCACAGCCGTGACGATGATGCCGTTGTAAGGCGCCAGCGCCGGCCAGCCTTCACAGCCATCGCCCCAGCGAAACACCACGTTGCGCAGGTTGAGCTCGGTCAGTCGTTCCTTGGCGCGATCCTGCAGCACCTTGATGCGTTCCACAGAGAACACCCGCTCGACCAGTTGCGCAAGAATAGCGGTCTGATAGCCCGAACCGGTGCCGATCTCCAGCACCTTGTCCAGGGGGCCCGCCTGCAGCAGCAGCTCACTCATGTGCGCGACAATGAATGGCTGGGAAATCGTCTGGTTGTTGCCGATCGGCAGTGCCGTGTCTTCATAGGCACGGTGTGCCAGCGCCTCGTCGACAAACAGGTGACGCGGCGTACGCCGCAGCACATCGAGCACTTTGGGATTGGACACGCCTTCTTCGATCAACCGCTGAATCAGCCGCTCACGGGTTCGTTGCGAGGTAAAACCGATACCATGGCGCATCAGATCCTCCTGTTCACGCATCAGAGCAGCCCCTCCAGCCAACCATCCAGGCGCTCGAAAGCGTCATTGAACGTGCGGTCGAGCTGCAACGGGGTGATCGAGACATAACCCTGCATCACCGCATGAAAATCCGTGCCCGGGCCGCCGTCCTCGGCATCACCGGCCACCGCAATCCAGTAGCCTTCCTTGCCCCTCGGGTTGACCACCTTGGTGGGCGCCGCAGCGCGGGCGCGATGCCCCAGGCGCGTCAACTGGATACCGCGGATATGCTCGAGCGGCAAGTTGGGGATATTCACATTGAGCACTGTTCGCGGCGGTAATTCCAGCGTCTTGTGCGCCTCAACCAGCTTGCGCGCGAAATAGGCGGCGGTCGGCAGGTTGTCCGGCAGGCGCGAGAGCAACGAGAAAGCGAAGGAAGTGCCACCGAGGAAGCGCCCTTCCAGAGCGGCGGCCACCGTTCCGGAGTACAGCACGTCATCGCCCAGGTTGGCGCCCAGGTTGATCCCCGACACCACCATGTCCGGTGTCTGTTCCAACAGACCGTTGAGCCCCAGGTGCACGCAATCGGTCGGCGTGCCATTGAGGCTGATATAGCCGTTGGCCAGGGTCTGCGGGCACAAGGGGCGGTCGAGCGTCAGCGAACTGCTGGCGCCGCTCTTGTCTTGATCCGGGGCAATCACCACACAGTCGGCATAGTCCGCCAGCGCAGCATGCAGCGCGGCGAGTCCGGGTGCGGTAACGCCGTCGTCGTTCGAAATCAGAATACGCATGGGCTGTCCGTCTGCCCTGCCGACACCAGATCAACAAGCTCGCGCACCACGACGGTGGCAAAGCATCCGGCCGGAAGGACGAATTCCAGTTGCAGAATATCAGGCTCGGGATAATGCCACGTCAGACCGCCAATGGGCAGTCGCAGGATGCGGCGTTCGTGACTCATGCCCGCCCGCGCCAACCACTGGCACAATGACGCATGTTGTTCACCGATGCGCTGTTCGAGTTCGCCAGTGGCGCCGCTGGCGGCTGACTGCCCCTCGCCCCATAGCGGGCCGGTGGGATGCAGGTCAAGAATGGCCAGGCGCGGATCGCAACACTCCGCTTCGCCAGCCGGAAAAAAGCTACGGCTATCGGTAAAGGCCAACAGGTCGCCGACCTGGGCGCGCTGCCAGCTGCCGTCGGCTACGCGTTGCGCCAGCACCTGGTTGAACAGGTAACTGCGTGCACTGGAAAGCAGTCGTGAACGCACATTGCGCTGTTCCGGCAGCGCCTGGCGCTCAGCCCAGTCCCGGGCATCGTGAACATTGCCGCCGGCATGACCGAAGCGCTGGGTGCCAAAATAATTGGGAACACCCTGGCTGCGCAGTTGCTCCAGACGCGCGTCCAGTGCCGGGTGATCGGCACTCAGGCCGGTCAGGCGCAAGGTGAAACCGTTGGCCGAATGGGCGCCGCGTTGCAGCTTGCGCGAGTGCCGGGTGTGCTTGAGGATGCTCAGGGTTTCATTTTCCGCCGCGCTCAGGTCCGGATCGGCCTTGCCCGGCAGGTGCAGGCTGAACCACTGACGGGTCAGGGCCTGACGATCCTTGAGGCCGGCATAGCTGATGTTGCGTAGCGGCACACCCGCAGCCCGGGCCAGACGGCGCGCAGCTTCTTCGGTATTGAGGTCGCGCTTTTCGACCCACAACCACAGGTGCTCGCCGTTACCGGACAAGGGAATGTCGAGGACTTCATCGACCTGGAAGTCTTCGGCGGTGGCCTTGAGAATTGCGCTGCCCAGCGCCGGGCCCGATGCACGCGGGCCGAGAAGTTCCAGTTCGGTCATGCTGGCAGCAACAAGGCGACGGCGTGGACGGCAATGCCTTCTTCACGACCGGTAAAGCCAAGCTTCTCGGTGGTGGTGGCCTTGACGTTGACCTGATCCAGCTCGACCTGCAGGTCCTCGGCGATCAACTGGCGCATGGTATCGATATGCGGGGCCATCTTCGGCGCCTGGGCAACGATGGTGGCGTCGACATTGCCGACTTTCCAGCCTTTGGCCCGGACGATGTTGACCACATGCCGCAACAGCACACGGCTGTCAGCCCCCTTGAACTGCGGGTCGGTGTCGGGAAAGTGCTTGCC
>JBOICD010000018.1:0-17149 GCA_050739855.1 Pseudomonas sp. | reverse complement strand
GCTCCCACCGGTTCTGCACTGCACCGGTGGGAGCGGGCTTGCCCCGCGATCAAATCCACCGCTACCCCAAGGTCAAACGCAGCACTGCAGAGTGCCCTGAGGGCGAAGTGGCGAATCATAGCGACAGATCAATGTTGTGTTGGCAATTTTTTGTTGCAATAAGCAAGTAATCAGTTGCCCAGCGATTACAGTGATGTCACTGCGCCAAAAGAGTGCGGACTTAGACCTGATCACGAGGAATGACCATGACCCTGAAGATTCCCCCGGCTCGCTATGGCGGCCTGTCGATTACCTTGCACTGGTTGATGCTGGTGCTGTTGACAGCGGTGTATGCCCTGATCGAACTGCGCGGCCTGTTTCCCAAGGACAGCGTCGAGCGCAACCTGATGAAAGATCTGCACTTCATGCTCGGCCTGACGGTGTTCGTGCTGGTCTGGCTACGCCTGGCCCTGCGCCTGGGCCGCCCGACGCCGCCCATCGCCCCTGCCCCTCCAGCCTGGCAGACCGGCCTTGCGCACCTGATGCACCTGGCCCTGTATCTGTTGATGATCGGCCTGCCGATTGCCGGTTGGTTGATTCTCAGCGCGGCCAACAAACCGATTCCGTTCTATGGCTTCGAACTGCCAGCCCTGATCGCAGCGGATCCGGACATGGCCAAGTTCATCAAGGGCTGGCACGAACGTATCGGCAACTGGGGTTACTGGCTGATCGGCCTGCATGCCCTGGCCGGGCTCTACCATCACTATGTTCAGCGTGATAACACCCTGGTGCGCATGCTGCCGCGTAACAACTAGGCAAAACCGCGGCGGCCCTGCAGGCCGCCGCTATGCAGAAAGATCAAGCGTGTGCCGGGGGCAAAAGCGCCGTTTTCAACCTGCTCACGCAGCGCCAGCAACGCCTTGCCGGTGTACAGCGGCTCCAGCGGCACACCGGACTCGGCCTCGCTGGCATTGATAAACGCCAGCAAAGCTTCATCGACCTTGGCAAAGCCGCCGCGACTGGCTTCGTACAAATGGTATCCACTGTCCCCAGCCAAGGCCCGGACCTCAGCGGGCACGCCATGGTCCAGCGGTACCGCCAAAGCACCATGGACCTGATGAGCACCGTCTTCAGCCAGTACCAGCCCCGCTAACGTGGTGCCGGTTCCCGCCGCTAACCACCAACCGTCGTAGTCCGGCCAACCCAGGCTCGCCAGCTGTGCCCGGGCCTGCTCGACGATCAAGGCACAGCCTTTGACGCCCAGCGGGCCGCCACCGCCTTCGGGCACGCAGTGCCAGCCCGGGTACTGCGCCTGCCAGGGCTGCCAGAAGTCCGGCTGATGCCGCGCCCGATAGCCGGCGTAACCCAACCAGTGCAGGTGCATGCCAAAGGCTTGCAGGTCGCGAACGGTGGCGGTGTCCTGAAAATGACCACGCAACAGGCCTGCTGTGGCAAACCCGAAGCGCTTGCCAGCTGCGGCCAAAGCGTGCAGGTGATTGGAATGCGCACCGCCCAGGCTGATGATCCCGGGCGCTTGTGCTTGCCTGGCCAGACGCAGGTGTTCAAGGAGCTTGAACCACTTGTTGCCGCTGATCAGCGAGTCGATCAGGTCCAGGCGCAGCACCGCCAGCTCGACGCCGAACGGGCGCAGCCAGCTCAGTTCCAGGCGCTGCAGGGGGGCGTTGGGAAGCGTGTCAAAACCGGTCATGTACAGATCACTGCTGCAGGGAAGCAGCAGTTTAACAGCGCGGCGGGACAGACACCCCGCCGCGCAAAGCACTCAGAGCCCGGCAGCCAGGCGCGAGCCCTGGTTGATCGCCCGTTTGGCATCCAGTTCGGCGGCCACGTCGGCGCCACCGATCAGGTGCACCGACTGGCCTGCGGCCAGCAGCCCATCCTGCAGCTCGCGCAGCGGGTCCTGGCCGGCACAGATCACCACGTTATCGACGGGCAATACCTGCGGCTCGCCCTCGGCGATACGAATATGCAGGCCAGCGTCGTCGATATTCAGGTACTCGACACTGTTGAGCATTTGTACCTGCTTGTTCTTCAAGCCCGTCCGGTGAATCCAGCCGGTGGTCTTGCCCAGGCCGTCGCCGACCTTGGATTTCTTGCGCTGCAAAAGGAACACCTGACGCGCTGGCGCATGAGGTTCGGGCTTGATTCCGGCCACCCCGCCGCGGGCTTGCAGCGCGGTATCGATACCCCACTCCTTCCAGAACGCTTCGCGGTCCTGGCTGGTGGCCTTGCCCTGGTGCACCAGGAACTCGGAGACGTCAAAACCGATACCGCCCGCACCGATCACCGCGACCTTCTGGCCCACCGGTTTGCGCTCAAGCAGCACGTCCAGATAGCTCAGCACCTTGCTGTGCTCGATCCCCGGAATCGCCGGCAGACGCGGAGCGATACCGGTGGCCAGGATGATCTCGTCATAACCGCCTGCCGCCAGCTGCTCGACATCGACGCGCGTGTTCAGGCACAGCTCGACGCCGGTGGTCTGCAGCTTGCGCTTGAAGTAGCGCAGGGTTTCGTAGAACTCTTCTTTGCCCGGCACGCGCTTGGCCACGTTGAACTGACCACCGATCTCGCTGGCCGAGTCGAACAACGTCACCTGATGGCCGCGTTCAGCAGCCACGGTGGCAGCAGCGAGCCCGGCAGGACCGGCACCGACCACGGCGATCTGTTTGACCTGGGTGACCGGCAGGTAATTGAGCTCGGTTTCATGGCAGGCCCGCGGGTTGACCAGGCAGCTGGTCAGCTTGCCGCCAAAGGTGTGATCCAGGCAGGCCTGGTTGCAACCGATGCAGGTGTTGATCTCGTCGCCCCGCCCGGCCGCCGCCTTGTTGACGAATTCAGGGTCGGCAAGGAACGGACGCGCCATGGAGACCATGTCGGCATCGCCCTCGGCGAGGATCTGCTCGGCCACTTCCGGCGTGTTGATGCGGTTGGTGGTGATCAACGGGATCTGCACCGCGCCACGCAGCTTGGCCGTGACCTTGCTGAAAGCAGCCCGTGGCACCTTGGTAGCGATGGTTGGAATCCGTGCCTCATGCCAGCCGATGCCGGTGTTGATGATCGTTGCGCCGGCTTTCTCGATCGCCTGGGCCAGTTGCACGATCTCTTCCCAGTTGCTGCCGCCTTCGATCAGGTCGAGCATCGACAGGCGGAAGATGATGATGAAATTCGGGCCGACGGCCTCACGCACGCGGGTAACGATTTCCACCGCCAGGCGCATGCGGTTTTCGTAGCTGCCACCCCAGCGGTCGGTGCGCTGGTTGGTGTGGGCGGCGAGGAACTGATTGATGAAGTAACCCTCCGAGCCCATGATCTCGACACCGTCGTACTCGGCGCTTTGTGCCAGCAGCGAGCAGTTGACGAAGTCCTGGATCTGCTTCTCGATGCCCTCTTCGTCCAGCTCATGCGGCTTGAACGGGTTGATCGGCGCCTGGATGGCGCTTGGCGCCACCGACTTGGGGCTGTAGGCATAACGACCGGCGTGCAGAATCTGCATGCAGATCTTGCCACCGGCCTCATGCACTGCTTTGGTAACGATGCGGTGTTTATCGGCTTCTTCCGGCGTGCTCAGCTTGGCGGCGCCCGAATACACCCCGCCCTCCACGTTCGGCCCGATACCGCCGGTGACCATCAGGCCGACGCCACCACGGGCGCGCTCGGCAAAATAGGCGGCCATGCGCTCGAAACCACCTGGTTTTTCTTCAAGGCCGGTATGCATCGAGCCCATCAGGGTGCGGTTGCGCAGGGTGGTGAATCCCAGGTCCAGCGGGGCGAGCAGGTGCGGGTAATGAGCAGCAGCCATAGTGAACTCCACAGCAGGCGTAATCACGGGATGCGGGCGCCTCGCACGGATGGCGGGGCCCGTCGGTTATCTGTCACCGACATTAAAGAGCAAGCCCGTATGGCTCAATGACCGAAAGTGACAAGTTATTGATCCTACTGCACCCGAGGTCTACCCTGAGCGCTGAACCCTTGCTGGCGCTGTGCTGTTTCACTGCGGTTTTCACTTGAATCTGAAATAGGAAGCGGTGTAGTGGTCTAAGGATTCCGGATACCCCTTCAGGCGAGAATGTTATCGCCGCTTCAAGAGTCTGGAGGCGCAATTGACGCGCAAGCAGTTGATCGAGACGGCGCGGGCCTGAACCCCCTGGCGGACGGTAGCGGCCTGGAATCTGTGGCGGGCGCCGGCCCGTTGAGCCACCCCGTTTCCATCAAGGGGCCGATGCTGTTGTCACCTGCACGACAGGGCCCGATGCAACTGGCTCGTGTATCGGTTCATTGCCGCGCAGCTGGCGGATTTGCCGAACCTGCTGGATCCTGCTCAGGTTTTCCCAGGCGACGGCATAATGCCCCGGTGACTGCTCGATCGCGCTGCGGAAAAACTGCTCAGCCACATCCAGCTTGCCTTCCACCAGGCAGACATAGCCGACATCATTGCTGGCTTCTGCACGCTTTTCGATCTGTTCGAAGGCAGACACTGCTTCCTCATAACGCCCCATGCGAGCCAGCAACAACCCGTAGTTGCGCCAAAGCGGTTTGTAGCTCGCATCGTAGTTCACACCACGCTGGTACCTAAGCTCGGCTTCGGGCCATTGCCCGGCCATGTAATGGGAGTACCCCAAACTATTCTGCACCAGCGCTGATTGTGGCTCGATGAGCTCGGCCAGACGGTAATAACCCTGGGCCTCGGAGAAGTCGTTGCGCAAATCCGCGAGCACCCCCAGCCCGTTGTAAGCCTTGAGCGGTGACTTGCTGTCGACCTTAAGTCCAGCCGCCCCTGTCGGGATTTTATCCTGGTCATTGCCAAAGCGTTTCTGATCCACCGCGACCGCCTTCAACAGCGACACCTTTGCGCGCTCATGATTACGCATGGCCAGATTCAGCAAGCCCATTTCTGCCAGGGCATCGAGGTTGTCCGGATCATTGGTCAGTACCTCGCTGAAGGCCATCTCGGCAAGCTGGTTATTGCCGCGTTCGCGGTGAATACGGCCGACCCAGACCAGGGCCGCATAACGTTTGGGCGCCAGCTCAAGGACGCGCAAGTACTGGAACAGCGCCTGATCCAGGTCACCTGCCTGATAAGCCATCGCGGCGACCTGCATCACCTGATCGGGCGAGTTGCTTTGCGTCTGGACCTGATAGAGCACCGAATTGCCACCAGAGTAGATTGAACGCCCCCCACTCAACTCCGGCCCCATGCTCTGGCACCCCGAAAGCACGGCTGTCATGGTCAACAGCAAGCTGATCCTGTTCATGTCATAGCTTCCCGAACGTTCTAAGTATCCCGATGATCACCGGGCCAATGGCTACCAGAAAAAAGCTTGGCCACAGACAGAAAATTAGCGGAAAAATCAGCTTGGTTCCGATTTTCGCCCCCATCTCCTCTGCGGCCTGTGTACGCCGATCACGAAACTCCTCGGCATAGATGCGCAAGGTATCCGCTACGCTGGTACCGAAGCGGATACTCTGCGCCAACAGGCTGACCAAACCTTGAATGTCTTCCAGGCCGGTGCGTTCAGCCAGTTGCTTGAGCGCTTCGGTACTGGAAATGCCGGCGCGGATTTGCGCATTGACCAAGGCCAATTCCTCGGCCAGCTCGGCCTGGCTGACCGCCATTTCATCGGCCACTCGCTCGATAGTCTGGGGCAAAGCCAGGCCCGACTCCACGCAGACCACCATCAAGTCCAGGGCATCAGGAAAGGCCGCACGCAACCGACCCTGCCGAACCTTCTTGCGCTTGTCGACATACACTGCCGGCAGCAGCCATCCGACGGCAGCCACCATGAGCACCACACCCATGCCCATGATCAGGGAAAGCTTGGGAACCAGTGGCAGTATCAACAGCGAGATACCGACCAGCATCAGCGGTAACAGCAAACGCACCGCCCAGTACACCTGTACCGCTGACGCCGAGCCGTAACCCGCGTGGGTCAACAGGCTTCGGGTGGCCGACGGCTGACCCACCACAGACGGGCCAAAGCGCTGACCGACCCGTTCCAGCAAAAGCTGCAGGTTGCCTGGCGCCTCCCGCCCGGCCGCAGCGCTGGAGTGGCCACGCTTGATCAATGCAAGACGACGTTGCAGCGGGCTCTGAAGCCCCAACACCAGTAACGTCACAGTGATAACCGCAAGCACTGTGCTCATCCCGATCGCACCGACGATCAGCAGGCGTGCCAGTGCCTCATTGTCCGTCACCCGACTCAACAAACCGAGCAAATAGTCCATGACCGACGCCCCCATGCGAGAACTGCTTAAATCTGGATCCGGATAATTTTACGAATCCAGAAAATCCCCACCAACATGGAGCCAAAAGCCCCCATAACCAACATTTGCCCCAAGGGGTCCTTGACCAGCAAAGTCAAATAGTCGGGGCTCGTGAGAATGATCGCCCCCGCCAACACGAAGGGTATGGCCACCAACACCCAGGCTGACATTCGCCCTTCAGCCGACATTGTCTTGACCTTGCGCTGAAAGCGAAAACGCCCCCGGATCAGGCTGCTCAGGCGCTCCAGCACTTCGGTCAGGTTACCGCCGGTCTCGCGATGAATGAGGATCGAGGTCACCAGCATCATCACCGTCATACTCGGCATCCGCTCCAGCAGGCCAAGCATGGCCCGGCGCACATCATTACCATAGTTGATATCGGCGAAGGTCAGGCCGAATTCCTGGGCCACCGGCCCCTTGTGTTCATCAGCCACCAGGCGCAGGGTTTCATTGAATGGATGCCCGGCGCGCAAAGCCCGGCACATCGCTTCCAGTGCATCCGGCAAGCCCTCCTCGAACTTCGCGAAACGCTTGCCACGGTCATGGGTGATTTTCAGCTGCGGCAACCAGAACGCCACGAACGCTGCCGCCAGCGCCAACCACCAGTAAGGAAAGAACAGCCAAACCAGCCCCCCGGCAGCCGCAGCCAGAACAAACCCAAGCAGCAGTACCCGATAGGCCCGGTACTCATGCCCGGCCTGCTCGATCATTTGCGTCAGCGTCGCCATGAAGGGTAATTGCTCGAGCCGCGCCTCCAGCGGCGACAAGCGTGTCAGGTATTTCTGCCGTAGCACGGTCTGCATGTTCGGCAGGTGGCTGGCCCGCTCCAGGATGACGAGTCGGCCGCGGATACGCTTGCGTACTTTGCCCGCCTCGCCGAACACCGGCACCACTACCCCTTGGCTGAGGAGGAACACGGCAACGAACACCATGCCAAGAAATACCAGGATGTATTCGCCGGGTATCTGGCTCATGGTTGACGACCCTCCATCCATTCAGGCCTGAACATCGTGAGCGGCAATTCGATCCCGCGCTTGGCCAAGTCATCGCGAAAAGCCGGGACCATGCCAGTTGGGCGGTAGTCGCCGAGCACCTGGCCCTGCTCGCCCATACCGTTGCGGACAAAAGAGAAGATCTCCGTCATGGTGATGATCTCGCCCTCCATGCCGTTGATCTCCTGCACGCTGACCAACCGCCGCTTGCCGTCCTCCTGCCGCTCCAACTGGATCACCACATCGATGGCCGATGCGATCTGCTGACGCATGGCTTTGATCGGGAATGTAGCGCCGGACATGGAGACCATGTTCTCGATCCGGCCCAACGCATCGCGCGCGGTGTTGGCGTGGATTGTGGTCAGTGAGCCATCGTGACCGGTGTTCATCGCCGTCAGCATGTCCAGCGCCTCAGCGCCACGAACCTCACCGATCACAATACGGTCCGGACGCATCCGCAGGCTGTTGCGCACCAGCTCACGCTGGCCTACCTCGCCGCGCCCCTCGATATTCGAAGGCCGTGTTTCCAGGCGCACTACATGCGGCTGCTGCAGTTGCAGCTCGGCCGAATCTTCGATGGTGACGATCCGCTCGTTATGCGGAATGAAACTGGACAGCACATTGAGCATGGTGGTCTTGCCGCAGCCTGTACCGCCGGAGATCAGCACGTTCAGGCGCCCGCGCACGATCGCCTTGAGCAGCAAAGCGATTGCCGGCGTCAGGGTGCCCGTCTGGATCAAGCTATCGGTATTGAGCAGATCCACCGCAAAGCGGCGGATCGAGATACTCGGCCCATCGATGGCCAGCGGCGGGATGATCGCATTGACCCGCGAGCCGTCCTTGAGCCGGGCATCGACCAAAGGCGAAGACTCATCGATACGCCGGCCCAGGCTGGAAACGATGCGATCAATAATGTTAAGCAGGTGCTGATCGTCGCGAAAACGCACATCGGTGCGCTGCAACTTGCCGAACCGTTCGACGTACACCGAGTCATGGCCGTTGACCAGAATGTCGGACACACTGTGATCGGCCAGCAGCGGCTCCAGGGGGCCAAGGCCAAGCACTTCGTCGGCGATCTGCTTGATGATCAACTGGCGGCTGACAGAACTCACCGGCGCCGAATGCTCATCGAGCAGACGTTGGCAAATATCGCGGATCTGCCGCACGGCCTCAGCCTGCTCGAGCGAATCGAGCAAGGACAGGTCCATGACCTTGAGCAGTTGCTGATAGGTTTTTTCCCGCCACTCGGCTTCCACCTGTGTGACCTGGCTCCTGGTTTCGTAAGGAATATCCGGCGCTGAATGCTCCCACGCCATCAACGCCTCTGCCGGGTCCTTCGGGCCGCCATTCTGATTCGGCGGCGGTGATACATCGAGGGTGCCGGCCTGTTTGCGCAAACGGTTACGGAACTCGCTAAGCATGGTTCACCCCCGAAAAACACGGTTGAAGGCGCGCTTGAACAATCCAGTATCAGTGTCCACCTGATTGCCAACCAACTCCTCGGCCAGCCCACGCAGCGTCTGGGCGATCGCGGACCGAGGTGCTTGCAGACCTAATGGCACACCAGTGTTCTGGCTCTGGTTGACGACGCTGAAGTCATTGGGCAGTTTCACGATACTCGTGCAGCGCAGCGCCTCGCCAATATCCTTGAGGCTGATCGCCGCCGCCTTGTCGTAGCGGTTGACCACCACCTGCAGTTGATTGCCACGTACGCCCAGGTCATCACGCAGAATGCGCGTCAGGGAACTGGCGTCGCGCAGATGGTTGACGCTCTGCTGCACGACAACGTACACCCGGTCCGCCTGCTCCAGCACCGAAGCGGTGATGTGATCGATTTGCCGCGGCAAATCCGCCACTACCCAGTCATAGCTGGAGCGAGCCAACTGCAGCAGCGAATCAAGCTGTTCGGCCCGAACATCCTGCGGCAAGCACAGCTCATTGGCCCGGCTTCCAAGCACATGCAAGGACGGGCTGAAATGGCTACAGAAACCGCGCAGCGCGACACCATCCAACTCATTTATTTGCTGCAACACCTCCAGTTGGCTGTGCGACTGCGCCACATCCAGATGATGCGCCACGCTGCCAAACTGCAGGTCCAGATCAAGCAACAGGGTGTTGCCCTTGATGCTGAGCTGATGAGCCAGGTTGCAGGCGAGTAATGTGCCTCCGGAACCACCCTTGGCATTCATCACCGCGATCAGTTTCCCTGTTGCCTCGCTGCTAGTCTGGGTCTCCATGACCATACGACCCAGGGCTGCGATGAGCTCCGTGGCAACGAGCGGCTCTGGCAGAAAATCGCGGGCACCGGCCTGCATCGCCAAGCGCATCCCCTCCCGATCGTCCAGCAGACCACACACCAACAGGGGCGGACGCTCATGGGCCGGACGTTGCAACAGTGCTGCCAGCTCCTCACGCCACAGTTGGCCAACGCGCAACAACAAGAGATCGGGCATCCGTTCCAGCCCGTAAAGCGGGTCAGAATGCCCATTGCTCACCTGACGAACATTGACCTCCAGGCCGGGGATGTGCTGACAGATCTCTTGCAACTGGCGCAAGGCCAAGGCATCAGAGCTGCTGATCAACAGACGCATCCCGGGCTTGCTGGAGGTAGCGGATACAGAAGGTTCCCTAAGATTCAGCATGGCGTGATCTCCGGTACAACATCCGCCTCGGAATGACGCCCGAGGCTCTCGCGAGGTAAGGTCGCCTTGAATACTGGCAGGGTAATGGGCACACCAAACCCTGGAATAAACAGGTTGAATTTAAAGTTTTGCAGGGTTAGCTGGACATAACGGATGGCGCGAAACCCGGTGGCGCTGACGAGATCACCGGGGCTGGCTACCGGCACGCCGTTCTTGTCCAGATAACTCAGAATCAGGTCCGAGGTATCCAGGTTGGCAATAAGACTGCTGGCGCCACTCTCTCCCGCTTTGTTGTAGATCGCTCTGCGTAGAACCACCGGGTCGCTGATATTGCACACCGCTGCCAGACGCGCGCCACGACGCACTGTTTCATTCAGTACGTTCACGGTGTAGTACAGTCGGCCTATTTCCAGCACCCCGAACAACAGCGTAAACATCAACACGCTGATGATTGCGAACTCCACCACGTACACCCCTTGCATGCCTCTGCGATTCATCACAGTGCCCTCATCACGGTGGTGGCGACCAACGGGAAGTTCAGCGCCACCCCGCCCCCGATAAAGGCAGGAATGCCGTTGGCGATCAGTGGAGAGAAGACATAACTGATGGTCACCTGCACGTGGTCGTCAGTGCCCGCCACCTTTGAAACCTGCACAGTGGTGTTGGCCGGAATTCCCTGCAGGCTGCAGGGCGGCTTAGAGGGCGCACCGTGCACCGCGACGTATTGGGTCATGCACTCAAGTTCGGCACTCACCTCGACCCTGCCAAGGGTCGAGTTCCAGGCCTGACCGGCGACAAAACGCGCGGCATCACGGCTGCCCTGCAGCAAGCTGTTGTACTGGTAAAGCATGCGGCCAAATTCGCCGAAGGCCAGCAACGCCAGTAATAAAAGCGGCAGGGCGATCGTGAACTCGACCATTGCCACCCCTTGCTGGCGCTGCGCACGTTTGAACCGGTGAAGTTCCATAACACCCTCCTAGGAGTCGGTGCTCGGTGTGCCACTACCGTTGATAAAGGTTTTGTAGAGCTGAATGATCTGCGGGCCAGAATCGCTCTTCGGCGCAGGCCCGGGAACGTTGTCGCCTTCGCATTGCTTGACGAACTGGCCGAAAATTTGCGAATCCCCACCCGTGTGTTCGGCCGGCTGCACCACGTAGAAGCAACCAAAACCGATGACGGGAATTGAGGATGCTCCCGCGTTTTTCCCCGAGCAGTTCCCTACCACGATCTTCAGTATCCGCCGCTCGAAAACCCCATTTGACTGGCACCCCCCACCCCCGCCTGCGACACACGCGGCAGCACGCTCGGCATAGTCGTTGTAGTCGAACAGCGGCGCGCTGGCAGCGGAGAGGTTGCCATTGCTCGAAGTGACAGGTTGGCCCTGGTGCTCCACCCGCGCGGGTGTGCTTTTGTCGTTGTACTTCATCAGCGGCTTATCGTAGGTCGTCACCAAATCGGGCGGATAGTCCGAACCCTTGAACGACCCTGAGTAGTCACCGAAGCGCGTATTCAAACCTTGAACGGAAGGGCCAACCGTGTTCCCAGGCTTGGTGTCGACACTGTCGCCGACATTGCGGCAAACCGAGCCGCCGCCGGCCATGAGTTCGCCAACGTCCTTGCCGCCCGCGCCAAAATCGAGCAACTGAAAATTGCCGGGGCCAATGGGATCGTTGTTCTTGGCGGCTGACTTCAAGACCTCCAGATCACCGAAGCGATACCCCCAGAACATGCCGGCATCCGGATCGTATTGAGCCGGATTGCCACAGACCAGCAGCGGCGCAAGATCACATGGGCTGGTCGGACTCGGCCCGGCGGTGGCAATCGCCGTCACGTCCTTGGTCACCACGGCGTCTGTGCCGAATGACTGGGCAAAGTTCCAGAAAAATCCCGCCAGGGAATAGTTCGGTACCGAGACCCGCACATAGGTGGCATTGGCCGGCCCGGGGAAGGAGAAAGGCCCATACACATTGTCTGCCAGCTCCACCACGGCGAATGCTTCAGGCTTGCCGCCAATTGCCGTCGCCAGTTCCTTGTTGCCCGTGGCATTGGCATTTTCCTTCAGGGTAAATAGCGCGGCATCACGCGTCGTACTTGCAGCATTGCCAGCGCCCATCACCTGACTCAGGGTCTTTGCCCCGCTCAGGGCGGCGGCGTCCACAGCGTTCTGCAGACGCGTCTTGTTCAATAACATGTGGCCCCCATCGAGTACCAACGCCGCCATCATCAATATCGCTACCAGGGCGATCACGATCATGACAGTCACTGCCCCCCTCTGTTGGCCTGGCAGCGCGCTGAACATCCGTTGAGCTCGGGGAGTCATCATCACGCCCTCAATCACCGACATTGATCTGGATCGGCTGGCCGACCTGCTGCGCATCGCCCGTCGCCCCCCGATAACCATTAATCACCTTCTCCAGCAACGGACCATCGGGGCCTGCAGGAGGAAGTTCAGTACCTGGGTTGGCGGCCACTTCCTTATCGGCGATCTGCTGGTAATGAGTCTGGTAAACGCTGTAGCCCAGCGTGCCAACTCGCCCTTCGTTGTACGACATGCAGCCGGACAACCCCGATAGAAGCGCACAAAACACGATCATGGATCTCATGCTGGTTCTCTCCGATCAGTTCAGATCATGGCCAAAATTGCCACCGCTGACCCCGAGGCTGACGGGGACCGGGCGGCCGGGCTCACTGCTCTTGGTCTTGCCAAGCAGGTAGAAATCCAGATCACTTGGCTCAACGAATTTCTCGGTGGGCAAGCGCACCGCCTTGGCATCCACAGGCTTGGCGAGGTGCGGCGTTACCAGGATTACCAGTTCGGTTTCACCGTTGATAAACGATTGGCTGCGAAACAGGTGCCCCAGCACCGGCAGATCCCCCAACCCCGGAAAACGGCTGACAAAGTCGCGGGTGTTTTCGCTGATCAAACCGGCGATGGCGATGGTCTGGCCATTGCCAAGTTCGACAGTGGATTCGGCGCTGCGCTTGGTCAGCGACGGAATGACCTGAGTGACACCATCACCCAGAACACTGTTGAGGCCCGTATCGAGCACCAGCGAATTGACATTGGAAAGCTCGCTCACCGAGACATTCAGGTTGAGGTTGATGCGTCCGGAGTCGAGCACCACCGGCAAGAACTTCACCCCGACACCGAATTCCTTGTATTCGATGGTGATGCCATCATCCTCGGTGATCGGAACCGGGAACTCGCCACCTGAAATGAACTCCGCCTGCTGGCCGGTCAGTGTGGTGAGCGTTGGTTCCGCCAACACCTTGGCCGAACCATTGTCCTTGGACGCCTCCAACACCACGTTGAAGAGGAACTCGTCGGACAGGAACTGGGCGAACAACCCTTTGCCGCCGCCAATCAGCGAACCAGGCGAAATGACCGCCCCTCCACCGGGGGTCAGGCCCAGTCCCTGACCATTGTTGAACCCCCCACCGGTCCAACGGCTGGATGAGCCGAAATCAAGGGCATTGAAGCGCACGTTGAGGTTCTTGATCAGGCTGCGCTGCATCTCCGCCACTTTGACTTCCAGCATCACCTGCTGGCTGCCACCGACACTGAGCAGGTTGATGACCTCCAGCGACTGGGTCGGTGCCGACGCAGCGGCTTCACCCTTGCCTTGCACAACGCTCGAGTTTTGCGCGGCATAGGTCTTGGCGATTTTCATCGCCGTGTCCATGGCAGCAGCGCTGCGGACCTGGCCGCGCAGTACCAGCGCGCCCTGGGCGCTGAACACCTCGATGTTCTCCTCGGGCAACAACTGGTGCAGTTTGCTCTTGAGCCCGCCGAGGTCATGCACGACCTCCAGATCGAGAGTTTCGATCAGACGGTTGCTGCTGTCCCACAGCAACACGTTGGTGCTGCCCAGGGAGCGGCCAAGCAGGTAGAGTTGAGTCGGACTGGTGATAAGGATGTCGGCGATATTCGGGTTGCCGACAGAGATTCTCTTGACCGCTGTTCGGGTGCTGAGCGTCCGCGACTTATAGATCGGCACCTGGATCATATTGGCGTTGGCCGCCGGCATGGAGCTGAATCCCGATCTCGGTTCTTCAGCCTGCGCCACGCTAGCGAACAGCACCTGCGTACCCAGCCCGCACAACAGGTACATCCCTAGTCTCTGCAAAGTATTCATGCACTACTCCTTGCGTGGTGATCTTGTTCCTGCCGAATGTCTGCTATTCGGGCGCCCCAGCCGCCTTAAAACCTCACTTTTGCTACCTCGACTTCAGTCCCGCGGATAATGGTGACCGCACCACCGCCACTGCTGCGATTTGCCACCGGCTTTGGTTGGGGTTTAGCTGCTGGCGGCGCGGCCTTGACCGGTGCTGCGGCTGTAACGGCCTGTGGCTGTTTCTGAGCATCCAGCGGGTTACGCAGTGCCAGTTGCAACTTCCCTTCGGATTGCGCCTTGACCAGGACCTCTGCCTCTTTGGCCGACATTTCCAAGGTCACGGCACGCACCACCACCGGTTGGGTCTTGTCAGTCCCCGCCGTCTGGTCCACGGCCAATACCCGCAAGTCCTCGAGGATGGTCCTGGACTCTGCGTCATTACTGCTGCCATCGCTGCGCTTGGTCGCCAGCACATCGACCCGGTTACCCGGCAACAGGAACCCGCCCACCCCGACCACGTCGTCCACACGCACCGAAATGGCACGTTTGTCGGGGGCGATCAACGAAGCCAGGGTACTTCCACCAAGGTGCTCAGCCAGGCGTGCGCCGCGCAGGATGTCGCCGCGCAGCAGGGCGAAGGTGGCGATCTTGCCCAGCACCTTTTCGCTGCTGTCGAAGGCATCGTCGGGCACCGCATCCTTGGGCATGCGCACGATGGCGACCTGCTGGGCCTCGACCATCTGCCCGAACGGGATCTCCACCGTGGCGACCACCACGTTCTGCAGGTTGTCATCCGGGGCGGCATTGAGCCGCCCGTTCAGCCAGTTGTTGGCCATCCAGGCGGCGCCAAGCCCCAGGGTCAGGGAAACGGCAACCAGGGTAAGAGTACGAGCGCTCATGTCGGTATCTCCTTATCCAAGAAAGTTGATCTGGACGAAGTAGCTGTGCCAGGCCCATTCCAGCTCCTGCGCCGACAGCGGACCATGGCCGCCCAGGTAACGCTGGCGGTCGAGCGCCATGCTCAGAAGGTCGCGAGGGTGACAGGGCACCAGTGGCATGCCTTCGGCTTCGTAGAGCGCCTGCAGCGCATAACGCAACAGCAGCGGGTCGTAAGCCAGGCCCAGGCGCTCGCATTCCTGGCGCCAGATGCGTTCGTACTCATCGACTTTCAGGTAGCTGAATTGCAGCTTGTAACCAATGCGCCGCAAAAAGGCCTCGTCGGCCAGTTCCAGGGGGTTGAGGTTGGTGGAGAACACCAGCACCAGATCGAACGGCAGCTCGCAATGACGCCCGCCCCCCAGGTTGAGAAAGTCGCGCTTCTCTTCCATCGGCACGATCCAGCGGTTGAGCAGTTCGGCCGGGGCCATGCGCTGGCGCCCCATGTCGTCGATGATGAACAGGCCATTGCTGGCCTTCAGTTGCAAGGAGGCCTGGTACTGACGGGTGCTGGGGTCAAAGCGAACATCCAGTTGCTCCATGCTCAATTCGCCGCCAGTGATGACGATCGGGCGTTTACACCGCAACAGCCGACGATCGATCCCTTCGTTGAGCAGCAGGTTATTCTGTTGGCCCTCCTCCTCCAGGCGCTGATGCACCTGGGGGTCGTAGATCTCGATCACCGACTCGTTGATCACGATGGCATGGGGTACCCAGATGGCCTCGGCGAACAGGCGAATCAATCGGCTGCTGACGTAGGTCTTGCCGGTGCCTGCTGGGCCATAAATCATGATGGCGCGCCCGGAGTTCAGCGCTACGCCCAGTTGATCGAGCATGCTCTCCGAGAGCACTACGCCAGCGAAGGCGGTGTGCATGTCGTGCGTGTTGATGCGGCCATGGTGGATGGTCTGCACCTTGAGCAGGGCACGGTAGGCATTCACCGGAAAGGGTGCCGCGCCGATATAGCCGCTACGCGACAGAGCATCACGGGCGGTACTGCGGCCACGCTCGGTCAAGCCGTATCGCAGCGCCTGCCCTCCCGTTTGCACACCTACCTGGCCCAGTACCTCGACGCGGCCATCCTTGCGCAGAAAGGCCAGGACTTCTTCCACAACCGCACCGGTCAGCGCCAGGCGCTCCACCAATCGCGACAGGTCCAGCACACCGGCATCGTGCAGGTGCTTGCACAGCAAATCACCGAGAAAGCTTTCCGCCAGGCCGGTCTCGCGGACTGTACGCGGCTGTGGTGCCAGGCTCTGTACAGCGTCCCTATCACAGGCACAGACACCACTGTCGCTGAGTGCGTACATTATTAGCCTCCCAGGCTACAGGCCAAGCGGTTGCCAAAAAAGGCTGATAAGGGTTCCAGACAGGATCGCGACTGAATAAGGGAAAGGCTTGCCTGCCACCTCATCCGCCACCGGCGCAAAATAGGCCCGCGCCGTCAAAATCAACCAGTAGCGTTCTAACGTCTGTTGCAACTGGCCACGCACGAGAACTATCAAGATCCCGCACACGCCACCGGCTATCAGGCTCAAAAGTGCAGCCGAAAGTGCGTCATGCGGTGCAAGAAAGGCACCGACCATGGCCATCAGCTTGACGTCGCCGGCGGCCATTCCCCCCAGGGCGTACATCGGAAGAAATATGGCAAAACCAATCAGCATACCCAGCACGCCATAGCCCAGCCCGGTTAGTTCTGCGGAGTAAGTCTGGCCCGCCAACCCTAAAGCCAATCCCAACAAGACCAAGACGTTGGAAATGCGGTGGTGACGAAGATCACCCACCACCGCGATGCCCAGCAGTCCTAGCAGCACGACAATGGCTAACAGAGATTCTGCTGACATTGCTGCATCCCCCGTGGGGTTTAATTAAGGGGTAGCAGCCCCGCGTTTTTCAACAGCACCTTTCAGGTCATCGATGTTCTTATCAACTGCTTCACCCAATGCTTGGAAAGCACCGACTACGAAAAGAGTGATCAACCCACCCGCCACCGCATATTCCACAATGGTCAGGCCATCCTCGTCTTTGACGAATTTCAGGACTGAAGCCTTGATTGCTTGAAGCGTCATTTCGCTCACCCCGCTAAAGAAAAGTTTTTTTCTTCCTAGGCAGTGCTGGTTGCACTACCTGTGTAGTGGTCTAATGATTCCGGACACCCATTTAGGCGAGAATGCTCGCCATAGAGAGGTGTCTGATGACCAAACAA
>JBOICD010000017.1:0-17791 GCA_050739855.1 Pseudomonas sp. | reverse complement strand
GCTTTACATTGAACGTCAGTGACTTCTCATTTGATGACACGGGTGTGGGCAGCCGTCCGCTACGCTTGAACAGTCGACAGTGTGCCCAGGTTGAGGGGCAGGAAACGGCTTTTCATTTGATGACACTCAGGCTATAAAAAGCGACCCGCCGCAGAAGCGGGACGCCTAATGAGAATGCGTGGAAAACAATAAAATGACCGCCCTCGTCCGTGCTGCAAGCTTGACCAATTACCTTGAAGTGTCGCGCCACGTGGGGCTCAACCCGCATGCCTTGCTGGCCCAGGTCGGCCTGAGTGCCGCGCTGCTGGATGATCCGAACCAACGTATTGCAGTCTCGACCGTGATCACCCTGCTGGAGGAGTCGGCGCGGGTCAGTGGCTGTGAAACCTTCGGCTTGCGTATGGCCGAATTGCGTCAGTTGTCGGACTTTGGCGAGATCAGCTTGTTGCTCAGTCATCAGCGCACGCTGCGTGATGCCTTGCAGGTGATCGTGCAGTACCGGCATTTGCTCAATGACGCGCTGGCGATCCACATTGAAGACGCTGGCAAGACGGTGATCATTCGTGAAGAAGTGGTCAGCGACCTGCCGCGCGGCAGTCGTCAGGCCACCGAACTTGCCATCGGTGTCATGCGTCGTCTGTGCGCGGCTGTGTTGGGGGCTCACTGGCATCCGATCAGTGCCAATTTCACTCATAGCACTCCGGCTGATCTTGCGATTCATCGGCGGATTTTTGGTTGCAAGCTGGTGTTTAGCAGTGAGTTCAACGGCATTGTCTGCCCTGCCGCTGACCTGGATGCGGCCAATCCGCTGGCCAATGAGGCGATGGCGCGGCTGGCCCAGCGTTATCTGGATACACTGCAGGCCGGGGGCAAGTTGTCGCTGGAGCTGGAGATGCGCAAGACCATTTATTTGTTGCTGCCCATGGGGCGGGCCACTATCGAGCAAGTGGCGCAGACTCAGGGGATGAATGTGCGTACCTTGCAGCGGCGGCTGGAGGAATGTGGGGTGACGTTCAGTGATTTGATCAACGGGGTGCGGCGGGATCTGGTGATTCGTTATCTGGAGAATCCCAGTTATTCGTTGGGGCGTATTGCGGATATGTTGGGGTATTCGATGCCGAGTTCGTTTACCCGGTGGTTTATTGCGCAGTTTGGGATGCCGCCGGCTACCTGGCGAGTGCAGCATGGGGTGCAGCAGCGCTGAGGGGCTTTGCAGCTGCCGGTGGGAGCGGGGCAAGCCCGCTCCCACCGACCGAGGCCGAATGGGAGCGGGATACGTTAAACCGACGGGGCCAACACCACCTGCCGCTTGCGATTGATGATGAAGTAAGCCACATAACACACTGCAATAAAACCAAACCCCCAGTACAACGACGGCCGCTGCGTCTCATCCAGCGCCAGGAACACAAACAGCGAACTGCACAAGGTGATGCACAGCAGCGGCACCAGCGGGTACAGCGGTGCGCGGTACTTGAGATCGGTAAGCTTGCCACCGTCACGCAGGAATGCCTTGCGGAACCGGTACTGCGCCAGGGCAATCACGATCCAGGTCACGGTCCCGGACATCCCGCTCACCGCCATCAGCACCATGAACAGCGTGTCGGCAGCAATAAAGCTGGTCATCAGCGACACCAGGGCAAAGCACAGGGTGATGCTCAGCGCCCGCAACGGCACGCCGCGTTTGCTCAGCGGCGTCAGGCTCTTGGGCGCCATGCCGGTCTTGGACATCGCCCAGAGAATCCGCGTCGAGGCATACAGCCCGGAGTTACCCACCGACAGAATCGCCGTGAGGATCACGAAGTTCATCAGGTCCGCCGCATACGGAATGCCGACCATGTCGAACACCTGCACGAACGGGCTTTCCATCAAGCCGGCCTGCTGCCACGGAACGATGGCCGAGAGCACCACGATCGCCAGCACGTAGAAGATCAGCACGCGGAACACCACGTTGCGCACCGCGCGCGGGATGCTCTTTTCCGGCTGGTCGGTTTCACCCGCCGCCACACCCATGATCTCGCAGCCCTGGAAGGCATAGACCACGGTCATCATTACCGCGAACACCGCCGACAAGCCGTTGGGGAACAGCGAATCGCCAATCAGGTTGCTCATCATCGGCGCCGGCGCGCCGCTGGTCAGCGGGATGGCACCGAAGATCACCAGCACGCCAACAATGATGAAGCCGAGGATCGCCGCCACCTTGATCCCCGAGAACCAGTACTCGGCTTCGCCAAAGGCGCGAGTGGCCAGGGCGTTGAGGCCGAACAGCACCACCACGAACAGCGCCGACCAGTACCAGATCGGCACCTCAGGGAACCAGCGCACCATCAGCATGCCCGCCGCGGTGAACTCCAGGCCCACGGTGGTAGCCCAACTCATCCAGTACACCCAGCCGATCATGAAGCCGGTGGCCGGGCCGATGTATTGGGTTGCGTGGGCCTGGAACGAGCCGGACACCGGCATCTGCACCGACAACTCGCCCAGGCAGACCATCACCAGGTACATCAGGAAGCCCGCCACCAGATAAGCCAGGATCGCGCCGACCGGCCCGCCCTGGTTGATGGTCACCCCCGAGCCCATGAACAACCCGGTGCCGATCACGCCGCCCAGCGACAGCATGAAAATATGCCGGCTCTTCAGCGCGCGAGTGAGGTGGATGCCTTTACGTTCGGTAGATTCGCTCATGTCGGCACCTCAACAGTGGCGCAGCGGCGAAAGGGACAGGCGATAACGCGGGGACGGCTCAGCTTTACGGCAGTTCATTATTATTATCTCCAATAAGCTTCGAAGACCGCGTGCAGTGCGGTTAGCGTCGATTATTGGAAAGCGATGTAAGGTGCAGTTGTACGTAAAGATCGAAGATGTAAAAAGTCGTAAGTTTTTTGTACATCAATGCTGGATCAGGCGTTCCAGCGTCTGTTGCGCCCGCTGCATCTGCACCTGTAGAGGCCCTTGCAAGCCCTCGATGGCGTTCATGTCACGAGCCATTGCTGCTTCTTCCAGCGCCCGCAGCACACGGGCCAGACCACAGAAACCGAGGGAGTCGCTGCTGCCGGCCAGGCGATGCGCAAGGTGGCCGATTTCGGTGCAATCGCGCGCCTGCAGGGCCTCGGCCAGGGCGCTGCGGTGCTGGACAATCAGCGCCTGCAAGACGCCAAGCAAGCCTTGCAGCTTCTGTTCGCCGAGCAACTGGCGATGGGTCTGCAGCAGCGACTGGTCTAAGTCCAGGTCGTCCGCCTCTGCCTCAGGCAACGACCCTTCGGCGGCCAGGGCCTGACGCAGATTTTCCAGTTTCAACGGCTTGGCCAGCACCCCCTGCATGCCCGCCTCGAGAAAGCCCTGCACCAATGCCGGCTGAACACTGGCGGTCAGCGCCAGGATTCGCGTATTGCGGTTCGGTCCAAACGTGTTGCGAATCTGTCGGCACAGCTCAACGCCGCTGATGCCGGGCAAATGCACATCGAGCAGGATCAGGTCGAAACGCCGCTGACTGCACAGCGCCATGCCCTGCCCGGCCTCCTCGGCCAGCCAGACCCGGTGGCCATCGCGCTTGAGCAGGCCCTGTACCACTTCACGATTCAACGCCACATCCTCGACCACGAGGATATCCAGCGCGGCGACCGCCTGCGTCGCGGGCAACGCCAGGGCTGGCTGTTGCCCAGGCGCCAGCGCCAGTTCGAACCAGAAGCAACTGCCCTGCCCCTCGGTGCTTTGCAGGCCGATACGTCCGCCCAACTGCTCCACCAGGTGCTTGCTGATCGCCAGCCCCAGGCCGGTTCCGCCATAGCGCCGCGCAACAGCTTCGCTGGCCTGGGTGAAACGGTCGAAAATTCTCGCCTGCACCGCCTCGGCGATACCGATGCCGTTGTCAGTCACACTCACCCGCACCTGTTGCTGGCCGTCCAGCGAGCCCAGCACCTGGACCTGCACACTGACCTGCCCGCCTTCGGTGAACTTGATCGCATTGGCCAACAGGTTGCTCAACACCTGACGCAGGAACTGCTCGGCGCCATGCTGACGCTCGGCTAACTGTGGATCTACCTGACACTCCAGTGTGCTGCCATTGGCGAGCGCCTTGGGCTCAAGCAGAGTGATGACTTCGTCGCACAGTTGGCGCAGGGAAAAATCCACGGCTTCGGGGCGACTTTCACCCTCTTCCAGACGGGCGAAATACAGTACTTCATTGAGGATGCTCAGCAAACCTTCGCCGGCTTTGTACAAGGCATCAAGACGCTTGCTGTCCTGTGCCTTGAGCCCGGCGCCGCGCAGCAATTCGGCCATGCCGAGAATACCGTTGAGCGGTGTGCGCAATTCATGGCTCATGGTCGCCAGGAAGCGCGATTTGGCAAGGTTGGCCGCCTCTGCCTCGTCCTTGGCGCGCATCAGGCTGGCGGTGCGCCGTTCGACCATCTTTTGCAGCTCGTCGCGCTTGTCCTGCAAGGCCAGGCGATCCACTTCGCGCCGTTCGATATCACTGAGAATCGCCCGGCGCATGTCGTCCAGGGCGTGGGCCACGGTGTCGATCTCATCCAAACGGGCTGAGCGGCGCTTATGCAGGCGCAGCGGCTCCTGCCAGTCACCGGCACCAATACGCCGGGCGAATTCAGCCATGACCTGCAGATGGCGGGTCACCAGACGATAGAACAGACCCGACAACGCCACCGCCAGCCCGCAGAGAAACACACTCATCCACAACAGGCTGGTCAGTCCGGTGGCGAACAGACGCCGATGCACTGCGCCCAGATCGATGCTCACCTCAAGCTCACCGAGGTGGCGCAACGGCCCTGACGGCGGCTGGAAATCCAGAGGGAAACGCTCAATGCGTAACGGTCCCGGCGGGTTGGCGTCACCCTGCAACAGGTTGAAGTCGGCACTGCTCAGGCGTACCCGAGCGACATCGGAAAAGTCCACCAGACCGCGCAACTGCACGCTGATCTGTTCCTGGTTGAGGTCCCAGAGACTGCGCTCAAGACTGGCCAGGTAGCCGACCCGGATCAGCGCCATGCGCGCTTCGATATCGCGCATTTCCCGGCGGTACTCGAAATACAGCTGCACGGTACTGGCCAGCACCGTGAAGCACAGGCTGAACAACAGGATGAACAGCAATAAGCGGCGCAGCAGGCCATCAGCATGCAGGCGGATCATCGCGCGTCTGCCGGCAGGTTGATCATGTCGCGGTAGGTCACTTCGCTCTGGTGCAGCCAGCGCTCGATCTCGCCAGCGTCGGTCATGCGCTGCAGTTGCTCATCGATTTGCGCCATGTGCTGACTCAATCTGGAGTGACGCGAGACAGCGACCCGCAGGTAATCCACGCTAAGCGCCGCAGGCAACGCCTGAATATCCTCGCCACCGGGCAGGCGTTCAACATAAAGCTGGCCAGTGCGCCGCTCCTGGATGACAAAGTCGATACGGCCGCGAATCAGCTTGCCGAAATTCTGCTGGCTGGACGATACCCACTCGATGTTCTGGTGCCGGGCGACAAACTGGTCGAACTCCGGGCCGTAACTTTCGCCGAACAGCAGGCCGCCGCGATAGCCGGCCAGGTCTTGCAGACGCTCGAACTTCACCGGGCGCTGGCGGTTGACGAACACCGCCACTTCTTCGCGCAGCACCGGCACGCTGGAAAAGCGCATGCCCTGGTCACGCTGGTCGCTGTTGTAGGCCAGCACCACGTCTACCCGGCCTTCGGCGGCGTCCAGCAGACAGCGCTTCCAGTTACCCAATACGACCATCTCGACCTCATAGCCCAGGCGCCCGAACAACTCACGCACCACGGTCGGCGCCAGGCCGCGCACCTGTTTGCCGTCGCTCCAGGACACCGGCGGATACACCGGGTAGTCGCAATAGCGGATGCGCTCGCCGGCCTGCAGCAGCGGGGCCAGCAGCAACACCATCAGGCCCAGCCAGCGCGCCATGGCGATCAGGCCGCCACGCTGGCGGTGAACAGGTAACCGGCGCCGTGGATGGTGATGATCAGCTGCGGCTCGGCCGGGTCATCGTGCAGCTTGCGCCGCAAGCGACCGACCAGCACATCGATGGAGCGGTCGTTGGGCACCCATTCACGGTTGCGGATCTGGTCCATCAACTGGTCGCGGCTGAGGGTGTGGCCACTGTTGCGCAGGAACACACTGAGCAACTGGAACTCACCGTGGGTCAGCAGGGTTTCGCCGCCCTGCGGATCAATCAGGCGTCGGCGGTCGGTGTCCAGCGCCCAGTCGGCGAACTGCTTGAGGGCCTGGGTACTGGCCGCTGCTGGCTTCGAGGCCTGGGCATGGCGCACACGGCGTATCAGGTTTTTTGCCCGGGACACCAGCTCGCGAGGATTGAGGGGTTTGATCACATAGTCGTCGGCGCCACATTCCAGGCCGACAATACGGTCGATGTCGTCGTTGCGACCGGTGATCAGGATGATGCCGACTTCCGAGCGCACCCGCAGCTCGCGGGTCAGGGTCAGGCCGTCTTTGCCCGGCAGGCGGATGTCGAGCATCACCAGGTCGACACTGTGGCTGGCCAGGAAACTCTCGGCCTGCTCGGCGGTCTCGGCGCAGTGAACGTCGTAGCCTTCCTGGGACAGGTAGGCGTGCAGCAAGTCGCGAATAAGCGGATCGTCGTCGACGATCAGTACCCGAGGCGTCATTGCGTGTTGTCTCTTATAGTCGTTGTTATGTCACTCGCGACAGCAGCCTACCCATTACTGAACGACCGATCAACAGCCCTCGGTCAGGGTGAAGCGCCGACGTCCACCCGCTTGCAGGCCATCGACCCAGGCCTCGCAGATCTGCACGCCCTGCTCGGGGGTGAAGGTGCCGGGATTAAGACCTGATTCCAGCCACAAGCCGTCGAGCAAGGCGCTGAGGCTGATGGCCGCCAGATCGGCATCGAAGGCCTGCCAGCCCTCCTCCCGAGCCAGTTCACTCAGCAATCGACCCAGTTCATTGCGGTACTCACCGTAGGAGTGATCGTGCACCTGGTTGATCGCTTCGGCGGTCTTCACCGCCCCCCAGAACGCCAGCCAGGCATCGAGCAACTGCGGGTCGAGCAGTTCGGCGCAGAACGAGGCACGAAAGAACGCTGACAAGCGCTCGCGGGCATTGGGTGCGGCCTGGGCCATGGCTTCGCGGATCAGGCCCATGACCCGCCCGGTGACCGCCATGTAGGCTTCGGCCACCAGTTCGTCCTTGCCCGAATAGTGGTGGCTGATCAGTCCCACCGAGACCCCCGCCTCGGCCGATATCTTGCGAATCGAGGCGCCCTGGAAGCCGTGGCGCTTCAGACACACCAGCGTTGCTTCGACCAGGTTGGCCTTGCGCAACTCCGGGACCATACGGCTGTAACGGGCTTCCTGGGTCATGGGCGGTTCTCATTGGGTGGAGGGCCTTTTCGCGGGGCGGTGGGAGCGGGCTTGCCCCGCGATGCTATTGAACGACTGTACAGCAACTCCAGGTCAGTCGCGATAGTCCGGTGCCACCCGTTCCAGCATCCTCAACAAGGCCGTCCACGCCAGCTGCATAGCGCCAGTATCCGTCAGCTCACCTTCTTTCAGCTGCCGCGCGTGATCGTTGAACTGGCGCTCGGTATGGGCGCAGACCGCATCGGACGGCAGCACAATCTCACCGGCCGCTTGCGCTGCCAGCTGGATTTCACAGGCTTTTTCCAGGTAATACATGCGCAGGAACGCCTCGCTGACGGTCTTGCCCACGGTCAGCAAGCCATGGTTACGCAGCATCAACACCGGTTTGTCGCCAAGGTCAGCAACCAGGCGCTGCTGCTCGTCCATGTCCAGCGCCACGCCTTCGTAATCGTGGTAAGCAACCTTGCCGTAGAACTCCATGGAGATCTGGTTGACCGGCAGCAAACCACATTTCAGCGCGGCCACGGCGCAACCCGCTTTGGTATGAGTGTGCAACACGCACTGGGCATCTTCACGGGCGCCGTGAATGGCGCTGTGGATCACGAACCCTGCCGGGTTGACCGGATACGGCGAAGCCTCCACGGCATTGCCTTGCAGGTCGATCTTCACCAGGTTGGAGGCGGTGATTTCATCGAACATCAAGCCGTAGGGGTTGATCAGAAAGTGATGCTCGGGGCCGGGAATGCGCACCGAGATATGGGTGAAGATCAGATCGGTCATGCGAAAGTGTGCGATCAGCCGGTAGCAGGCCGCCAGCTCCTGGCGCAGGCGCAGTTCGGTTTCAGTCGGATTCATTGTTGTTGTTCTCAGGCAAATGGCTGGCCAGACAATAGGGCTGGACACCCGACGGTGTCCAGCCACCAAGGGTTACTTACTGGCCCAGGCGTTGAAACGCTCTTCGAGTTCATCGCCGTGATCGACCCAGAACTCGACGTTCATCGCCAAGGCGCCTTCAAGGTTCTGCTTGGAGGTTGGCACCCAGCTGGCCAGCTTCGGATCCAGCTCTGCGGCCGCCTCGGTGTTGGTCGGCCCGTAGGGGATCGCATTGACATAGCGCACCTGGGTGTCGGGCTGGTTGGCGAAGGCGATCAGGCGCTTGGCCTGGTCGACATGCCTGGAGCCCTTGATGATCGCCCAGTAGTCCATACCGTACAGGCTGCCCGGCCAGACCACGGCCAATGAACTGCCCTCCTGCGCGGCGACGGCGATCCGGCCGCTGTAGGTCGAGGTCATCACCACGTCGCCGGCGCTGAGCCATTGCGCCGGTTGCGCACCGGCTTCCCACCACTGGATGTAAGGCTTGAGCTCGTTGAGTTTGGCAAAAGCGCGGTCGACACCCTGTGGGGTCGCCAGCACCTTGTAGACGTCTTCGGCTTTGACGCCGTCAGCCATCAGGGCGAATTCCAGGTTGTACACCGCACGTTTGCGCAGGCCGCGCTTGCCGGGGATCTTCTGCACGTCCCAGAAATCCGCCCATGACGTTGGCGCCTGGGCCAGTTTGTTGCGGTCGTAGGCTATCGCCACGCTCCACACCAGCACCGCTGAACCACACTCCTGCGCGGCATCGGGGATCAACTGCTCGACGCGGCCGAGCTGGGTCCAGTCAAGGCGTTCGTACATGCCCTCCTCGCAGCCGCGCATCAGGTCCGGAGCCTCGATCATGACCAGGTCCCAGTCAACGTTACCGGTGTCGACCATCACCTTGATCCGGGCCATTTCACCGTTGTATTCACTCTGGATCAGTTTGCTGCCGTCCTGGGCACTGAAAGGCTGGAAAATCGCCGCATCCTGGGCTTTCTGGCCAGCGCCGCCGTAAGCGACGACGACCATGTCCGGTGCGGCCTGGGCGCTGCCAAGGCCAAGGGCAAGCAGCCAGGGCGAGAGTTTGAGCAGGTTCGCTTTCATTCGTGGTTCCTCATGCTGGTACCGCGCCAGGTGCGGTCCGTTTTCTTGTTGTTGTGAGGTGTGCCCCAGGACTCGGGGTGAATCGAAAACTAGTCAATGACAAGTAAAAAAACAAGTTGATTTTTTACTGGCGGTACACTTCTATAGAAAAATAAAAACAACATACCGCTGGAGCCTGCACAGCATGTCGACCTTCACGCACCTGTTCGAACCGCTGCACATCCGTGGCAAACGCCTGAAGAACCGCATCATGTCCAGCGGCCACGACACCTCGATCCCCACCGACAACCTGGTCAACGACCGCCTGATTGCCTACCACAAGGCCCGTGCCGAAGGCGGTGTCGGCCTGATCGTGCTGCAGGTGGCCGGGGTGCACGACAGTGCGCGCTACACCTCGCATGTGCTGATGGCCACCGACGATGCCTGCATCGAGGGTTACCGCCAGCTGGCTGAAACCTGCCATGCCCATGGCACGCTGGTGCTGTCGCAGATTTTCCACCCCGGCCGGGAAATCATGGAGTCCAGCGACGGCTTGCTGGCGGTGGCTTATTCAGCGTCGGCGGTGCCCAATGAACGTTTCCGGGTAATGCCGCGAGCCCTGGACCAGGCGATGATCGACGAGATCGTGCAAGGCTATGCCGACGCCGCCCGACGCCTGCACCAGGCCGGGCTCGATGGTGTCGAGGTGGTCGCCAGCCACGGCTATCTGCCAGCGCAGTTCATCAACCCACGGGTCAACCGCCGCACCGATGGCTACAACGGCGAGCTGGAACAGCGCTTGCGCTTTCTGCGCGAAGTGATTGCGGCGGTACGCGCCGCCACCGCGCCCGAGTTCATCATCGGCCTGCGCATCAGCGCCGACGAGCGCGATGCCGAAGGCCTGACCGAGGACGAATCGCTGGCGGCAGTCCAGGCGCTGCAATCGGCGCTCGACTATGTACATATCGTCGCCGGCACTTCGGCCTCGCTCGGTGGCGCCGTGCATATCGTCCCGCCCATGGCCATCGAAGCGGCTTATCTGGCGCGCGAAGCCGGCACCTTCAAGGCCAGCCTGTCGATTCCGCTGTTCGTCACCGGACGCATCAACCAGCCCCAGGAAGCCGAACTGATCCTGGCCCGTGGCCAGGCCGATGTCTGCGGCATGACCCGCGCGCTGATCTGCGACCCAGAGATGCCCAACAAGACCGACAGCGGCCATGCCGAGGATGTGCGTGCGTGCATCGCCTGCAATCAGGCCTGCATCGGCCACTTCCACCGCGGCCTACCAATTTCCTGCATCCAGCACCCGGAAACCGGGCGTGAACAGCAGTTCGGCCAGATTCAGAAAACGCCACAACGCAAGCGCATCATGGTCGCCGGTGGCGGCCCGGCCGGCATGAAAGCCGCCGCAGTGGCGGCGGCACGCGGGCATGAGGTGATCCTGTACGAAGCCAGTTCACAACTGGGCGGTCAGGTACTGCTAGCGCAATTGCTGCCGCGCCGTGCCGAATTCGGCGGCGCCAGCACCAACCTGCAACGCGAGATGCAACTGGCCGGGGTCAAGGTGGTGCGCAGCACCCGGGTCGATCGCGCCTTGGTGGAACGTGAACAGCCCGACCTGGTGATTGTCGCCACCGGGGCCGAACCTTACTGGCCGGCCTTCGAGCGCGCCGGTGAGCTGCAGGTCGTCGATGCCTGGCAGGTGTTGCGCGATGAAGTCACCCTGGGGCGTTCGGTACTGGTGGTGGACTGGCGCTGCGACTGGATCGGCCCGGGCATTGCCGAGCGTCTGGTCCGCGCCGGGCACCAGGTGCAGCTGGCGGTCAATGGCACCCACTGCGGCGAAAACCTGCCGTTGTACGTGCGCGACCAGATGGCCGGTGAACTGCATAAACTCGGCATCCCCATCACCCCCTATGCCCGCCTCTACGGCTGCGATGACAACACCGTGTACCTGCAACACACCGCCAGCGGCGAACCGATGATCTTCGAGGACATCGACACCCTGGTGTTGTGCCAGGGTCATCAACCGGTCGATACCCTGGTAGACGAGCTCAGCGGCCTGGTGGAAGTGAAGCGGATCGGCGATTGCCTGGCCCCACGCACCGCCGAAGAAGCCATTTACGAAGGATTGAAGGTCGCCTGGACGCTCTGAGCCTGTTTATACTCCGGGGCTTTGCAGCGTGCGGTTCGGAGCACCCCATGAGCAACAGCAGCAAGATGCCGCCCGCCGGCGCCGTTCCCAGCCAGGAAGGCGCCGCCGCCCCGCAGTTTCTCGGCACGCGCATTCGCGGCCTGCGTAAACGCCGGGGCATGACCCTGGCCGAACTGGCCCAGCAGAGCGAGCTGACCGCTGGCTACATCAGCCAGCTGGAACGCAACCTGTCCTACCCGTCGATTCCGGCGCTGTTCAACATCGCCCGCAGCCTGGGCGTGACCATCCAGTGGTTTTTCGCCAGCGAAACCAGCACCGACCCTGAAGACAATGGCTACGTGGTACGCAAAAACAGTCGCCTGAGCGTTCATTACGAAGATGGCATCGTTGACCAGCTACTGACTCCGCAGCCTAACCGCGAACTGGAAATGCTCCACTCGCGTTTCCCGCCTGGCACTTACAGCCAGCAGAGTTACAGCCATGAAGGCGAAGAAGCCGGTTATCTGCTGTCCGGCAGTTTCGAGCTGTGGGTGGGCGATCGCTACTTTCAGCTCAACGAAGGCGACAGCTTCAGCTTTTCCAGCCAGGAACCGCACCGCTACGGTAACCCTGGCGAGGTCGATGCCGTGGTCATCTGGGTGATCACGCCACCGACCTTCTAAACCCCAAGACAAGAACAATAAAGGCTTGCCATGACCGACCTGATTATCCGCGACCTGAACAACGGCTTGTTGACCCTGACCTTCAACCGGCCAGACAAGCTCAACGCCTTGAACAGCGCTATGTACTGCGCGCTTGGCGACCTGCTGCTGGCGGCCACCGATGACCCGCAGGTCGAGGTCATCGTCATCACCGGTGGCGCCCAGTGCTTCAGCGCCGGCAACGACCTCAAGGATTTTCTCGACAACCCGCCCGTCGACATGGACAGCCCGGTGTTTCGCCTGATGCGCATTGTCATGGCCCTGGACAAGCCGCTGATTGCCGCGGTGTCCGGCGCCGCCATCGGTATCGGCACCACCCTGCTGTTGCACTGCGATCAGGTGCTGGTAAGTCGTACGGCCAAGCTGCGCATGCCCTTTGTGCCGCTGGGCTTGTGCCCGGAGTTTGGCTCCAGCCTGTTGTTGCCACGCTTGTTGGGACACGCCCGGGCTGCCCGGCTGCTGCTGTGCAATGAGCTGCTGACCGGTGAGCAGGCAGTGCAATGGGGCCTGGCCAATGAGCTGCATGAGGACGGCGAGCAATGCCTGAGCGCCGCCCGGCAATTGGCGCAACGCCTGCAAAGCTTGCCGCAGGAAGCGCTGCGGGTCAGCAAAAGATTACTCAAGGATACCCATCGGGCAGAGCTTGAAGCCTGCGTTCGCCGTGAAGGCCTGCTGTTTATCGAGCGTCTGCATACGCCTGAAGCGAAGACGGCGTTGCGGGCGTTGGTCAAGGAGTAAGACAAACTCGATCGCGGGGCAAGCCCGCTCCCACAGGGTGGCTGTGCAACCTCTGTGGGAGCGGGCTTGCGATGTGGAGAGCGAAAATCCACGAGCAGCTCTGGCGAGCAAGCCGGGAACTGCTAGCTTTGTTGAGGTCATCTCACACGTATCATCGCAACCATTGCCAAGGAACGAAAGCCGATGAAATCCGCACTGCGTTCAACCTTACTCTGCTCCGCACTTATCGTACTGGCCGGTTGCGCCAGCTCCAGGGTCGACCCCAGTGAATACTCCGGTTTTCTCAAGGACTACAGCCGACTGAAGGAGGCCGAAAGTATCTCCGGCGCACCGGTAATGCGCTGGATCTCCCCGAACTTCAAGGCCTCCACCTTCAAACAGGTGTACATCGAGCCCAGTCAGTTCTACCCCAAACCGCAGCCCACCGACGTGATCTCCCCACAAACGCTGCAGCAGATCACCCACTACTACGACACGGCGCTCAAGCGTGAGTTGGGGGCGGTCGTACCGCTGGCCACAGGTCCGGGCCCGAACGTGCTGGTGGTGCGCCCGGCGATTACCGCGGTGGCAACCCACACCGAAGGGCTCAAGCCTTACGAGGTGATCCCGATCGCCCTGCTGGCGGCAGCCGTCAATACCGCCGCCGGTGGTCGTGACCAGGATGTCGACATCGCCACCGAAGCTGCGTTTCTGGACGGCGGCAACAACACGGTGCTGGCCCAGGTGGTGCGCAAAGGCGCCGGCAAGGAGCTTGAGAACAAGGCCACCAAGCTGACCGTGAAAGACGTCCAGCCGGTGCTCGACGGCTGGGCCTCGGACATGCGCCGCAGCTTCGTCAAGTTCAAGAGCGAGTCGCGTTAGTCACTCAACTGACTGTCGATAGCAATGCTGCCGCTGAGCAGCTTGTGCACCGGACAGGCGTTGGCCACGCCCAGCAGACGCTCACGCTGGGCCGCATCGAGATCACCGTGCAGTTCAATGACACGCTTGATCTCGGTGCGCATCGGTGTGGTTTTCTCTTCCTTGACGATATCCAGCTGCACATGCACATGCTGCAGCGGCCATTCCTTGCGCCGGGCATACATCGACAAGGTGATTGCGGTGCACGCCCCCAGCGCCGAGAGCAGCAACTGGTGGGGATTGGGGCCGGCGTCGCGGCCACCGAGCGCCTGGTTTTCATCCGCCAGCCACTGGTTCACACCCGCGGACAAGTTGACGGTATAGGGGATCTCACCCAGCTCGGCGTGAACGGTCGAATCGGTCATCTGCAGTGGCTTCCTTTGCGATGGTCAAGCCAAAAGGGCCTGACCCGAGTGTGCTCACACTAGCGCCAGGCCCTTCGCAGGGGAAGATGCAATCGCGGCCTGCAGTGTCCTGCGCCTAGAACAACGGCGCAGCAACCTTCAGGTCAGGCGAAGAACGAGTAAAGAATCGCCGACAGGGTAATCAGGCCGATCAGCACCACGAAGACATTCGACACCTTGCCCGAATATTTGCGCAGCGACGGCACCTTGTGGATGGCGTACATCGGCATCAGGAACAGCAGGCAGGCGATAATCGGCCCGCCAAGGTTCTCGATCATCCCCAGGATGCTCGGATTGAGGGTGGCCACAGCCCAGCAGGTCAGCACCATGAACAGCGCGGTCAGTTGTTCCAGGCGCTTGGCCGGCAGTTGCTTGCCGCGGCTGCGCAGGCTTTTCACGATCATGCCCTGGAAGCCTTCGCTGGCACCGATGTAGTGACCGAGGAACGATTTGGTGATCGCCACCAGGGCAATCAACGGCGCGACAAAGGCAATGACCGGTGTCTGGAAGTGGTTGGCCAGGTACGAGAGGATCGAGATGTTCTGTTGCTTGGCCGCCGCAAGATCGGCCGGGCTCAGGGCCAGCACGCAACTGAAGCAGAAGAACATCACCGTCAGCACCATCATCACATGCGCACTGGCCAGGATACGGCTGCTCTTCTGGTCGGCCTGTTCAGCGTAGCGGTGCTTTTGCTCAACGGCGAAGGCCGAGATGATCGGTGAATGGTTGAACGAGAAGACCATCACCGGAATCGCCAGCCACAGGGTCTTGAAGAACAGGTCCAGCGGCATGCCTGCGGATGCCTGGGCGAAGAACGCGCCGTTCCAGTTGGGGATCAGGCTCAGGGCCAGCAACAGCAACGCGGCGACAAAGGGATAGACCAACAGGCTCATGACCTTGACGATGATGCCCTGGCCGCTGCGCACCACGATCATCAGGCCACAGATCAACAGCAACGCCAGCAAGGCTCGCGGTGGCGGGGTCATGTGCAACTGGTGCTCCATGAAGCTGCCAAGGGTATTGGTCAGCGCCACGCTGTAGACCAGCAGGATGGGGAAAATGGCCAGGAAGTACAGCAAGGTGATCAGCTTGCCGGCGCCGACACCGAAGTGCTCTTCCACCACTTCGGTGATGTCTTCGCTGGCACCGCGCTTGCCGGACAGTACAAAGCGGGTCAGGCCGCGGTGCGCGTAATAGGTCATCGGGAACGCCAGCAGCGCCAGCACCAGCAGCGGCCAGAAGCCCCCTACCCCGGCGTTGATCGGCAGGAACAGGGTACCGGCGCCAATGGCGGTGCCGTACAGGCCCAGAACCCAGGTGGTGTCGTGGCGATTCCAGGTTTTGCTTTGCGCCGGCGCAGCCGTGCTCGCACCCAGGTGGGTGGTGGTGTTTACATCAGTCATCGATATTGCCTTGTAGTTGTTTTTGTTGCTTATGAATAACTTGCAAAGGTGGTGCAGCTATCGCGGGGCAAGCCCGCTCCCACAGGGTTTGCACTATCCCTGTGGGAGCGGGCTTGCCCCGCGATGGGGATTAACTCAACACTCGACAAAAGCGACCGCCAGGCCGCCGCGCGAAGTCTCCTTGTAGTTGGCATGCATGTCGGCACCGGTATCGCGCATGGTGCGGATCACCCGGTCCAGGGAAATGAAGTGCTCGCCATCACCACGCAAGGCCATCTGCACAGCGTTGATGGCCTTGACCGCCGCGATTGCGTTGCGCTCGATACACGGCACCTGAACCAGACCGCCAACCGGGTCGCAGGTCAGGCCGAGGTTATGTTCAAGGGCGATTTCAGCAGCGTTTTCCAGCTGCATCGGCGTCGCCCCGAGCACTTCGGCGAGCCCGGCCGCGGCCATGGAACACGCCGAGCCCACCTCACCCTGACACCCCACTTCAGCACCGGAGATCGAGGCGTTCTTCTTGCACAGGATGCCCACAGCGGCAGCACTGAGCAGGAAATCGACAACATCGTTGTCGCAGGCATCAGGGTTGAACTTCATGTAGTAATGCAGCACCGCCGGAATAATCCCGGCAGCACCGTTGGTGGGCGCGGTGACCATGCGCCCGCCTGCGGCGTTTTCTTCGTTGACCGCCAGGGCGAACAGGTTGACCCACTCCATGGCGCTCAATGTCGAGCCGATCACATTGGGCTTGCCCAGCTCCTGCAGGCTACGGTGCAGCTTGGCAGCACGGCGTTTGACCTTGAGCCCACCGGGCAGGATGCCTTCGTTGCGCAGGCCATTGTCGACACATTCACGCATGGCCGCCCACAGCTTGAGCAAGCCACTGCGCACCTCGGCCTCCGGGCGCCAGGCCAGTTCGTTGGCCATCATCAGCTCGCTGACGCGCAACTGGTGCTGTTTGCACAGCGCCAGAAGCTCAGCGGCACTGTCGAAGTCGTAGGGCAACTTGACCTGCTCGGTGCTGTCGCCGGCAGCGCCAATCTGCGCGGCCTCGACAATAAAACCACCGCCGACCGAATAGTAGGTCTGCTGCAGCAATGAACCGCTTGCGCTGCTGGCTTCCAGGGTCATGGCATTGGGGTGATACGGCAGGCTTTCGTCGAGCAGCAGCAAGTCGCGACTGCAATCGAAGGCCACGGCATGACGACCATCGAGCAGCAGAACCTGGCTGTCCTGCAACTGTGTGATGAGCGGTTCGATACGCTGCGGATCGATCTGGTCAGGCCATTCGCCCATCAGCCCGAGCAAGGTGGCACGGTCAGTGGCGTGGCCGACACCGGTGGCCGACAGCGAGCCATACAGACGAACCTCTACCCGACTGACTTGCTCCAGCAGACCCTGCTCACGCAGGGCCTGGGCAAAGGTCGCAGCCGCCCGCATCGGGCCCACGGTATGCGAGCTGGAGGGCCCGATGCCAATCTTGAAAAGGTCGAAAACACTGATAGCCATGCTAATGCCTGCACGCTCAAGCGACGAATGTCGCCCTGCGGCGTAATGAAAAAATTGAAGGGTTTCGCGAAGTTGCGCGATACTGCCCGGTCACCGTGGCATTGACCAACGAAACTTTCTAAGCAAGCCTTTAGCAGAACTAAACGATGAGACGACAGATGAATGGCCAGATGTATGTCTGGCTGCACGTGTTTTCCTGTGCGGCGCGGCACCTGTCGTTTACCCGCTGCGCCGAAGAACTGCACATCACCCCCGGTGCGGTGAGCCAGCAGATTCGTCAGCTGGAAGAGCGCCTGGGCTTTCGCCTGTTCCTGCGCCGCGCCCGTGGCGTGGAACTGAGCGCCGAGGGCCAGCGCCTGGCACAGACGGTCAGCGAAGCCTACGGCAACATCGACGCCGAATTGCTGCGCCTGGACGCCGGCGAAATCCGCGGCACCCTGCGCCTGCGTTCGATCCCCTCGTTTCTGGCCAAATGGCTGACCCCACGCCTGCCCCGCCTGCAGCAACGCTACCCGGATATCCAGCTGCGCCTGGTGGCCGAAGACAGCAGTCAGGCCTTGCATGAAGGCGACTTCGACCTGGCCATCGACCTCAACGACGGCAGCTACCCGGGCATGCACTCAACGCCGCTGCTCGATGAACAGATCTTCCCGGTGTGTTCGCCGACCCTGCTGCGTGGCCGCCCG
>JBOICD010000016.1:0-18843 GCA_050739855.1 Pseudomonas sp. | reverse complement strand
GGCTTGCCCCGCGATAGCAATCACTTACATCGCATCGCGGGGCAAGCCCGCTCCTACCGGACGTGTCTTTTTCTGCGGCTAAGCGTCGAAAGCCGGTCAATGCGCTTTACTGTGCACGAAACTCTTTACCGGGACCTTGCATGAGCTTCATTCAAAGTAATCTCAATCATCTGCTGGCGGCTTGCTGGTTCGTGGTCTGCTGGGGCGGCTATACCCGCTATGCCACCTGGAAGGGGCGTGATACCGCGTGCCTGGCCAGCGTGCTGCACCTGTACCGCGAAGACTGGATGCGCCGCATGCTGATGCGTGACAACCGTATCGCCGACGCCAGCGTGATCGCCAACCTGGAGCGCAACGCTTCGTTCTTCGCCTCCAGCACCCTGATCATCCTCGCTGGTATCCTCACCGTACTTGGTGCTTCGGATCGTGCTGTATCGCTGCTGGCGGACCTGCCGCTGGTCCAGCAGGCGACCCAGGGCATGTCGGAAATCAAACTGCTGTGCCTGGCCACGGTGTTTGTCTATGCCTTCTTCACTTTCAGCTGGTGCATGCGTCAATACAACTTCGCCGCTGTGCTGGTGGGTTCGGCACCGATGATCGGTGAACGGCATGTCACTGAGATGGAGCGCAAGGCATTCGCTCAGCGTGCCGCCCGGGTCATTTCCATGGCCGCCAACCAGTTCAACTTCGGCTTGCGTTCTTATTATTTCGGCATGGCCATGCTCAGCTGGTTTATCAGCCCCTGGTTGTTCATGCTGATGAGTGCCGGGGTTGTCCTGGTACTGTACCGGCGCGAGTTTCATTCCGATGTGCTGGATGTGATGGTATATACCCCGACCGAAGCACCGGTGGTGGATGCGAGCAAAGAAACTCCCGTTAACTGAATCGTTAAAGCCATATCAACCAGGTATAAAAAAACCCGACAATTGTCGGGTTTTTTCATTCCTGGGTGCTTGCTTACTTGGCAGGCTCGGCTGGAGCGGCCGGAGCGGCTTCTTCAGCGGCTTTCTGTTGCGCTTCAGCACTGTCTTTGGCGGCTTCAGCGTTTTCTTTTACAGCCTCGTTCACTTTATCCTGAGCTTCGTCCATCTTCTGCTGGGCGTTCTCGGTGTGTTGCGCAGCATCTTGAGCCTTGTCTTCGCTGGCTTTATCGCAAGCAGCGAGACCCAGAGCGGCGGCCAGCATTACGGCAAAAGCAAAAGGTTTACGCATGGGGTGTTTCTCCTTGGGGAAATAAGTTACTTGTTCCTTTGAGCTCAAGTAACGGACAGAAGTTCCACCTACATTACAGATATATAAGTGTCGGATCTATATAGACTTTTTTCTAAGCTTGTGCATTGTCTTGATAACCACAAGGGCCTTAATGATATGAGTGAGACTGCATTGATGGCCATGGCTGAGCGATTCCTCGGTGCCTTGCGTCATTGCCAGATATTACAGATGCGTGTGCAGCACGCCGATGCGCAGGGCATGACCCTGTTGCTGCCGTATTCGGCGAAGATCGTCGGTAACCCCCAGACCGGCGCCATTCACGGAGGTGCCTTGACCACCCTGATGGACACCACCTGCGGCATGGCCACGCTCTGTGCGCTGCCTGAGTTCGAAGTTTGTCCGACCCTCGACCTGCGCATCGATTACATGCACCCGGCCAAAGCCGGACTGGACATCTTCGGCCACGCCCACTGCTACCGGGTTGCCCGCGATGTGATTTTTACCCGCGGCATGGCCTATCAGGACGATCCCGAGCAGCCGATTGCCCAGGTGGTCGGCACCTTCATGCGCTTGGGCAAAGGTGTGAAGGGTGGGCTGAACTTCGGCAATGCGCTGAAGGGGAGTGGGCAATGATTCCTCCCCAGGTGCATCAGCAATTGCGTGAGGCTCACGCACAAGGAAACTACCAACCGTTGTTGCAGCTGATTCCGTATGCGGGATTGATCGGTATCCAGTGCAGCCGTCAGGGCGACGATCTGCTGTTCTGTTTGCCGGCCAGTCAGGACAACATCGGCAACCCGTTGCTGCCGGCTATCCATGGCGGTGTGATTGCCGGTTTCATGGAGCTGTCGGCGGCACTGTACCTGCTGATTTTCACCGAGAGCGCGACGATTCCGAAGATCATCGATTTTTCCATCGATTACCTGCGTGCCGGACATTTTCGCGACACCTACGCCCGCTGCCAGCTCTGGCGCCAGGGGCGACGGGTGACTAACGTGGCGATCACCGCCTGGCAGGGCAACCAGGATGAGCCGATTGCCACCGCGCGGGCGCATTTCAAGATCGAAGAAATCAATGCGCCCTTGAAATAGCTTCTCGCGCCCCCATCTGCATGACATCCCGCCGTGAAAGCAGGCCCGGGCCGCCGTGCCCGCCTGCCGAGCGACAACTGCCATCAGATTGGAGTGTTGAAGACCATGAGTGTGGAAACTCAAAAAGAAACCCTGGGCTTCCAGACCGAGGTGAAGCAGCTGCTGCACCTCATGATCCATTCCCTGTATTCGAACAAGGAAATCTTCCTTCGCGAACTGATTTCCAACGCCTCCGACGCGGTCGACAAGCTGCGTTTCGAAGCGCTGGCCAAGCCTGAGCTGCTCGAAGGCGGCGCCGAGCTGAAGATTCGCGTGAGCTTCGACAAAGACGCCAACACCGTCACCCTCGAAGACAACGGCATCGGCATGAGCCGCGAGGACGTGATCACTCACCTGGGTACGATCGCCAAGTCCGGCACTGCCGACTTCATGAAGCACCTCACCGGTGACCAGAAAAAAGACTCGCACCTGATCGGTCAGTTCGGCGTTGGTTTCTACTCGGCCTTCATCGTCGCTGACAAGGTCGATGTGTTCAGCCGTCGTGCCGGCGCACCGGCTGCCGAAGGTGTGCATTGGTCCTCCAAGGGCGAAGGCGAATTCGATGTTGCCAACATCGACAAGGCCGAGCGCGGCACCCGTATCGTTCTGCACCTGAAAAAAGGTGAAGAAGAGTTCGCTGACGGCTGGCGTCTGCGTAACATCATCAAGAAATACTCCGACCACATCGCCCTGCCGATCGAGCTGCCAAAGCAGGTCGAAGCCGCTGAAGGCGAAGAAAAGCCGGCGGTAGAATGGGAAACCGTCAACCGTGCCAGTGCCCTGTGGACCCGTCCGCGTACCGAGATCAAGGACGAGGAATACCAGGAGTTCTACAAGCACATCGCTCATGACTTCGAAAATCCGCTGGCCTGGAGCCACAACAAGGTCGAAGGCAAGCTCGAGTACAACTCGCTGCTGTACGTGCCTGCGCGTGCGCCGTTTGACCTGTACCAGCGTGAAGCACCGCGTGGCCTGAAGCTCTACGTTCAGCGCGTGTTCGTCATGGACCAGGCCGAGTCGTTCCTGCCGCTGTACCTGCGCTTCATCAAGGGTGTGGTTGATTCCAACGACCTGTCGCTCAACGTTTCGCGGGAAATCCTGCAGAAAGACCCGATCATCGATTCGATGAAATCGGCGCTGACCAAGCGCGTGCTGGACATGCTCGAGAAGCTGGCCAAGAACGATCCTGAGCAGTACAAGGGCTTCTGGAAAAACTTCGGCCAGGTGATGAAAGAAGGCCCGGCCGAAGACTTCGCCAACAAAGAGAAGATCGCCGGCCTGCTGCGTTTTGCGTCCACCAGCGACGACAACGGCGAGCAGAGCGTATCCCTGGCTGACTACCTGGCCCGTGCCAAGGAAGGTCAGGACAAGATCTACTTCCTCACCGGCGAATCCTACGCGCAGGTCAAGAACAGCCCGCACCTGGAAGTCTTCCGCAAGAAAGGCATCGAAGTGCTGCTGCTGACCGACCGTATCGACGAGTGGCTGATGAGCTACCTGAGCGAATTCGACGGCAAGAACTTCGTCGACGTCGCCCGTGGCGATCTGGACCTGGGCAAGCTGGACTCCGAAGAGGACAAGAAAGCCCAGGAAGAAGTTGCCAAGGAGAAAGAAGGTCTGGTCGAGCGCCTGAAAGCCGCCCTGGGCGAAAACGTCAGCGAAGTGCGGGTATCGCACCGCCTGACCGACTCGCCAGCGATCCTGGCTATTGGTGAACAGGACCTCGGCCTGCAGATGCGCCAGATCCTCGAAGCCAGCGGGCAGAAGGTGCCGGACTCCAAGCCGATCTTCGAATTCAATCCGGGCCACCCGCTGATCGAGAAGCTGGACAACGAGCAGAGCGAAGACCGTTTCGCTGACTTCTCGCACATCCTCTTCGATCAGGCCGCACTGGCGGCGGGTGACAGCTTGAAGGACCCGGCGGCGTACGTTCGTCGCCTGAACAAGCTGCTGGTCGAATTGTCGGCTTAAGTAGACTCAGGAAAGCCCGCTTCGGCGGGCTTTTTTCATGGTGCAAGGAGGAGTGCATGAGCAAGGTTACCGTCGAATCGCTGGTCTATCATGTTGCCGGCAAAGCCTATGAGAGTCGCTTGTTCTATACCCAGGGTGCCAAGGAGCAGCCTGGTTTGCTGATGGCGCCGAACTGGATGGGGGTCGGCGAAGGCGCTGAGCGGATTGCCCGCGAGGTTGCCGCCCAGGGGTATGTGGTGCTGCTCGCCGATATCTACGGGCAGACCCTGCGGCCATCGAACATGGATGAAGCAGGTGCGGCGATGATGCCGCTGAAAAATGACCGGGTCGAACTGCGTAAACGCATGAAGGCGGCACTGGATCAGCTGCTGGGGCAATCGAAGGCGGTGCTGGAGCCGGGCAAACTGGCGACCTTCGGCTTCTGCTTTGGCGGTTGCTGTGCATTGGAGCTGGCCCGCGAGGATGATCGTCTGCAGGCTGCGGTGTCGTTCCATGGGACCCTCGACACGCCGCTGCCGGCGCAGGAAGGTAAGGTCAAGGCATCGATGCTGGTATTGCACGGTGCGGCTGATCCGTTCGTGCCCAAGGAGCAATTGCCAGCCTTCGAGGCCGAGATGGATGCGGCCAAGGTCGATTGGCAACTGGTCAGCTATGGTGGTGCGGTGCACTCGTTCACCGATACCGCAGCGAACATGCCGGGCAAGATGAAGTACGACGCGCGTACCTCAAAGCGGGCGTTCCGGGCGATGTACAACTTGCTGGATGAAGTGTTCAAAGTCTGACAGCTTCGCGGGGCAAGCCTGCTCCCACCGGGGTGGTGAAAGACTCGTGGGAGCGGGCTTGCCCCGCGATCAATCTCACGGTAACTCGATCCGCTCGCTTTCCCCCGGCACCTTGGGCCAGTCTCCAGCCGCCCAGCGTGCCCGGGCCTGCTCGATCAGCGCCGGATCACTGGCCACGAAGTTCCAGTTCATCCGCCGTGGCCCGTCCAGTGGTGCGCCGCCGAACAGCACCAGCCGGCTCTCACTCTCGGCATACAAACTCATTTCCTCGCCTTCAGGTAATACCACCAGGCTGTGGGGCTCGACGGCTTCGTCGTTGAGGCTCACTTCACCGTCCAGCACATACAGCGCGCGTTCGGCATGCTCATTGGGGATGGTCAGGGTAGTCGCAGCCTGCATCTGCACCAGGGCATAGAGGGTCGGCGAGAGCACCGGCACCGGAGATGCCAGGCAGAAACCGCTACCGGCAATCATACGGATGTTCACGCCCAGGTTATCGCTGACCGGCAGGGTTGCGGCCGGATGGTGGCTGTAATGCCCGGGTCCCTGTTCCTTGTCTTTGGGGGAAGCCAGCCAGACCTGCAGGCCATGCAGGCGTGAGCCCTTTTCCAGCAGATCAGCCGGCGTGCGCTCGACATGGGCAATGGCGCTACCTGCCGTCATCCAGCTGACGTCCCCGGCCTTGACCCGTTGATCCGAGCCAAGGCTGTCCTTGTGCAGGATCTCGCCTTCGAACAGGTAGGTGAGGGTAGAAAGGCCGATATGCGGGTGCTGACGAATGTTCACGCCATTACCGGCGGTGTAATCGGTTTCGAGCATGTGATCGAAGAACACGAATGGCCCGACACTGCGACATTGTGCCGACGGCAGTGGGCGCAGGATCGGTTGGCCCTCGACGGATTCGGCGCGAGGGTGGATGACCAGGGGATTGCTCACGGTGGGCTCCAGGCCAGGGATGATGTGCTTGAGCATAACCTGTTACAGGCAGCGTCAGCGCTTTCATCCGTTCCGTCATCAGGTTGTCATGCCAGCGTCATAGCCTGCCGCCATCAATCCTGATGGAGTGCGTCATGTTTTCCAGTCGTTTCAGTGCGGTGTGCGGGCTTTTGCTGGTCAGTGGCCTGGCCAGTGCAGAGGTCCGGGTCGAAGGGCCGATTGAATATGGCCTGTTTGAAACCCGTCACCAGAATTTCCAGCCCGGTGAGCGGGTGCTGACCCAAAGCAACCAGACTATCCAGTCCACCGACCAGATCCCGGCGCGCCTGGGTAGCAAGTTTGGGATGCGCTACCGCCTGGAAGGCAAAGTGGCGGACGACACGCCGCTGACCCTGTTGTACCTCACCCCCGGGGTGCGCACGCCCGATGGCAAGCGCCATGACAAATTCGAAGTGCTGCAGAAGCTGGTGCCTGGAGCGGCCCAGGATGTCATGGCTTACGAGTTCACTGAAAACCACGAAGTGGTGCCGGGGCAATGGCATTTCATGGTCTTTCAGGGTGACCGCCTGCTCGCCGAGCAGCGTTTTACCGTGCGCTGAGCAGATTACGCCTGCCGTCGTGATGAGCAGGCGTTTTGATATCATGTTTTCGTCTAAGGCAAATCTTCCACGGCCCGATATCGTCTAGAGCAAGGGACGGCTGCATCGTTGTGCAGCGCTTTGGGAGGGAGCCGGAAGATGAACTTGAGAAGCATGAATATCGCGCCCAGGGCGGGCCTGGGCTTCGGCCTGGTGGCCCTGCTGGTGCTTGCCTTGGGGGTTTTCGCCCTGATGCAGATGACCAGCATGCGCCAGCAGTCCGAGCAGGTCGACAGCAACTGGTTGCCCAGCATTGTCGCGGTAGGGCAGATGACCCAGGACACCCTGCGCATTCGCGCCCTGACCCTGCGCTTGCTGATCAATCGCGACCCGCAGTCGCTGCAGCAGAACAAGGCGCGCATTGAGGACATCAAGGCCGGCCTGAGCAAGGCGCAACAGCAGTATCAGGCGCTAATTGTCCTGCCTGAAGAGCAGTCGCTGTTCGACCGCTATTTGAAGATCGAGCAACAGTACATGGGGTTGCAGGCTCAGGTGACCCAGCTGTCGCTGCAGGGGCAGGTCGATGCCGCGACTGCCGTGGTCAACGGCGAAATGAACCAGCTGGCCGACCAGCTCACCGCCACGCTCAATGAGCTGATTGCGCTCAATAACCACCACGCCAACAACGCTACCGACCTGGCCGAAGCCGTGTACAAAAGTGCCCGGGTCTGGGTGATCGCGCTTTTGCTCGGCGCGTTGGCGATGACGGTTATCCTGGCGCTGACCCTGACCCGCAGTATCGTTCGCCCTTTGGCCCAGTCGCTGCAGGTGGCTGAGACAGTGGCCACGGGCGACCTGACCCCGCAAATTGCCGTGCAGGGGGCAGACGAACCGGCGCGGCTGTTGGCGGCGCTCAAGCAGATGCAGCAAAGCTTGCGCGAGACCATTGGGAGAATTTCCGATTCCTCCAGTCAGTTGGCGTCGGCCTCCGAGGAGCTCAGCGCAGTGACCGAAGATGCCTCGCGCGGCCTGATGCAGCAGAGTCAGGAAATCGAGCAGGCGGCTACGGCGGTCAATCAAATGACGACGGCGGTGGAGGAGGTGGCGAGCAATGCGGTGGCCACCTCCGAAGCGTCCCGCGAATCAGACCGCATCGCCCGCCAGGGCCGGGAACAGGTGCGCCTGACCGTGGTTTCGATCGAGTCGCTGGCGGCAGGCGTGACTTCCAATGCCGAGGAGGTTGGGCAACTGGCGCAACAGGTGCACGGTATAACCAAAGTGCTGGATGTGATCGGCGCCATTGCCGAGCAGACCAACCTGCTGGCGCTCAATGCCGCGATCGAAGCGGCCCGGGCCGGGGATGCCGGGCGTGGGTTTGCCGTGGTGGCGGATGAGGTGCGGGCATTGGCGCATCGCACGCAACAGTCGACCCGGGAAATCGAGCAGATGATCCAGGGGATCCAGCAGGGTACTGAGCGCGCTGTGGAGGGTATGCAGCAGAGCAACGACCGCGCCCAAAGCACCTTGGAAGGAGCGCATGCTGCAGGGGCGGCGCTGGAAGAAATTGCCGCGGCGATCAGTCTGATCAACGAGCGCAACCTGGTGATCGCCAGCGCGTCCGAGCAGCAGGCACAGGTGGCGCGGGAGGTGGATCGCAACCTGACCAATATCCGTGATTTGGCGTTGCAGACCTCGGCGGGGGCCAATCAGACCAATGCGGCGAGTCAGGCATTGTCGCAGTTGGCGATTGATTTGAATGGCCTGGTGGGGCGGTTTTCGGTGTGATTGATCGAGGGAGCGGTAGTGGCATATCCCGGTGGGAGCGGGCTTGCCCCGCGATGGCAGGCTACCCGTCACATCGCATCGCGGGGCAAGCCTGCTCCCACATGCCCCGCGATACATAAACAAAAACGCCCCGACGAGTCGGGGCGTTTCAGCATAAGGGGCTAGCCCTTACTTGCCTTCCCAGCGCTTGAGCACCAGGGTGGCGTTGGTGCCGCCGAAACCGAAGCTGTTGCTCATCACGGTGTCGATCTTGGCGTTTTCGCGGGTTTCACGCAGAACCGGCAGGTCAGCCACTTCTGGATCCAGCTCGTCGATGTTGGCGGAACCGGCAATGAAGTTGCCTTCCATCATCAGCATGCAGTAGATCGCTTCATGAACGCCGGCGGCGCCCAGGGAGTGGCCCGACAGGCTCTTGGTCGAGCTGATGGCCGGTGCCTTGTCGCCGAACACTTCGCGTACACCCTTCATTTCGGCAACGTCGCCAACCGGCGTCGAGGTGCCGTGGGTGTTCAGGTAGTCGATCGGGGTGTCGACGGTGGACAGCGCCTGCTGCATGCAGCGGATGGCACCTTCGCCACTTGGGGCAACCATGTCGTAGCCATCGGAGGTCGCGCCGTAGCCGACGATCTCGGCGTAGATTTTCGCGCCACGGGCCAGAGCATGCTCCAGCTCCTCGACCACGACCATGCCGCCGCCACCGGCGATGACGAAACCGTCACGGTCGGCGTCGTAGGCACGGGAGGCCTTTTCCGGGGTGTCGTTGCGCTTGCTGGACAGCGCGCCCATGGCGTCGAACAGGAACGACTGGCTCCAATGCTCTTCTTCACCACCACCGGCAAAGACGATGTCCTGCTTGCCCATCTGGATCTGTTCCATCGCGGTGCCGATGCAGTGCGCACTGGTGGCGCAAGCGGAGGCGATGGAGTAGTTCAGGCCCTTGATCTTGAACGGGGTGGCCAGGCACGCCGAAACGGTGCTGCTCATGGTCCGGGTGACGCGGTACGGACCAACGCGCTTGACGCCTTTTTCGCGCAGGATGTCCAGCGCTTCCATCTGGTTCAGGGTCGAGGCGCCGCCGGAACCTGCGATCAGGCCGGTACGCGGGTTTGACACTTGCTCTTCAGTCAGGCCCGAATCCTTGATCGCGTCGGCCATCGCCAGGTAGGCGTAGGCAGCAGCGTGACCAACGAAACGGAAGATCTTGCGATCGATCAGTTCTTCGAGGTTGAGGTCAATGGAGCCGGAAACCTGGCTACGCAGACCCATTTCGGCATATTCCGGGTTGAATCGGATGCCAGGGCGGCTTGCACGCAGGTTGGCGGAGACGGTCTCTTTGTCATTGCCCAGGCACGAAACAATGCCCAGACCAGTGATAACGACGCGGCGCATGCGGATAACCCTTAGAAGTTGTCAGTGGAGGTGAATACGCCGACCCGAAGGCCTTCGGCGGTGTAGATCTCACGGCCGTCGACGCTGACCGAGCCATCGGCGATGGCCATGTTCAGCTTGCCCTTGAGGACGCGCTTGATATGAATGTTGTAAGTGACTTTCTGGGCGGTCGGCAGGACCTGGCCGAAGAATTTCACTTCGCCCGAACCCAGGGCCCGGCCACGGCCCGGCAGGCCTTGCCAGCCGAGGAAGAAGCCAACCAGCTGCCACATGGCGTCCAGGCCCAGGCAGCCCGGCATCACCGGATCACCTTCGAAATGGCAGGCGAAGAACCACAGGTCCGGATTGATATCCAGCTCGGCGACCAATTCACCTTTGCCGTACTTGCCGCCTTCCTGGCTGATGTGGGTGATACGATCCACCATCAGCATGTTCGGGGCGGGCAGTTGCGCGTTACCTGGGCCGAACAGCTCACCGCGACTGCAGCGCAGCAGGTCTTCCCGAGTAAAGGCGTTTTGTTTGGTCATGCGAGCTCCTCAATAATCCCCGTGCGGCAGGGGGGGCAAATCTTCCCGGCCGACCCAAAACGCTTGTGCTTGGGGCGGCAGCCTACACATAGACTATTGCGTTGTAGTGAAAGTCACAGCGCACGGGGCAAAGAAGTACACTTGTGCACTGAAATTTTATTTTCAGGCCTTCAAAGCAGCCTGTCCAGTCCATAAGACTGCCGCAATTTCAGATTAATCGCCAGTCGCAGCTGACTGATCGGGCAGCCAACGCTGCAGAATCTGCTGCAGATCAGTCCGTTTGAACGGCTTGGCCAGGTAATCGTTCATGCCGGCGCTCAGGCAGCGTTCGCGGTCACCCTGCAAGGCGTTAGCGGTCAGGGCGATGATCGGCATGGCGGCCACCTGGGGCAGCTGGCGGATGCGCCGGGTGGCTTCATAGCCATCGATGATCGGCAATCGGCAATCCATCAGGGTTGCGGCAAAGCGCTGACGGGCAACCTGCGACACCGCCTGGGCACCGTCCACGGCAATCTGCACCTCGTATCCCAGGCTGCGCAGCATGGCTTCGATCACGGTCTGGTTCACCGGATTGTCCTCCACCAGCAGGATTCTCCGGCCTTGGCCGGCTTCTTCTTGCTCGCTGTTCTGGCTGGGCAGGCACGGCGCCGGCTGCACCGACAGTGTCAGCGGCATCTCCAGGGTAAAGGTCGAGCCCTGGCCCTGACGGCTTTCACCGCGCAAGGTGCCGCCCATGCGTTCCGCCAGCGTGCGCGCAATCGACAGGCCCAGGCCGGTGCCGCCGTAACGCCGGGAAATCGAGCTGTCGGCCTGCTGGAAAGCCACGAACATGGTTTCCAGGCGCTCATTGTCGATACCGATGCCGGTGTCGTGCACTGCGCAGGTGAACCAGATCAGTTGGCGGTCGAGCACTTGCCAGCGGGGTTCGATGCGTACGCTGCCTTGCTCGGTGAATTTCAGCGCATTGCCCACCAGATTGAGCAGGATCTGGCGAATCCGTGTCGGGTCGCCGACCACCTGCAACTGTTCCATGCCGGGTGGCAGCAGCAACTGCAGGTTCAAGCCGCGTTGGGCGGCCAGGTGCTGGAAGGATTGCGCACAGCTACCGATCAGTTCACCGAGGTTGAAATCGATATGCTCCAGTTCCAGGTGGGTGCGCTCGATCCGCGAGAAGTCGAGAATGTCGTTGATCACCTTGAGCAGGTGACCGGTCGACTCACTGGCCACGGCGGTGTATTCGACCTGCTCCTCGCTCAAGGTCGTGGTTTCCAGTAACTGCAACATGCCCAGCACGCCGTTCATGGGAGTGCGCAGCTCATGGCTCATCATGGCCAGGAAGTCGGATTTGGCCCGATTCGCCTGTTCGGCTTCTTCACGGGCCTGGATCAGTTGCGACATGGCCTGCTGTTGCTCATGGCTGGCCTGAGCCAGTGCGCGGGCCAGGTTATTGATGTGGCGGGCCAGGTGGCCGAGTTCACTGTCATCGACCACCGGCAAAGGGGCATTGAAGTCGCCTTGCTGGATGGCCTTGACCGCATGGCCCATGTCGCTGATCGGTTTGGCCAGGTTCAGGGCCAGACGGCGGGCCAGTAGAAAGGTGAAGAGCAGGGCGAACAAGGCCAGGATCCCGGCCTTGATCACGATTTCCTGCTGGCGCTCGCTGAACGCGTCATTGGACATGCCGACAATGACCCGGCCCAGGTAATCATCATCGACATGTTTCAAGGGTTGCCTGCCGTTGTGCAGGAAATCGTTGTCCAGGCGGATCTGCTGCAGGCGGATAGGGGCCTGGAACACCTCGACCTGTTGGGCGCGGTTGTCGTGTTCATCCGGCTGTTCGACGTACACCAGAATATGGTTGCTGCTGTCCTGTACCTCGAGAAAGCGCACATGAGGGATGCTCAAGGTGGCGCGCATCAGGCTTTCGAGTACTTCGTCGTTACCGGCGATCACGCCGTACTCGGACGCCGGCGCCAGCTGGTTGGCGATCAGCTGGCCGGTGTGATTGAGCTCCTGGCGCAGGTCCTGGATCCGCACGAAGGTAAAGAAGCTGATCAGCAGCAGCGTCAGCAGCAGGGCCGGGCCCAGGCTGATGATTTGCGTGCGGGTATGAATGTCCCAGCTCAGACGACGCCTCATGGTCTGCGTTCTCCTTCGGCCAGCGCCAGTGCGGCGCCTTCGGGATCGATGGTGCCGATGCCCAGGGCGCGGGCGACCTGCTGGTTGCCGACGACTCTGAAGTGTTCGGGATACAGGGCGCGTGGCCACTTGCCTGGCGCTTGATCGAGCAAGCGGTCAAGCACCGCCAGCCAATCGTCTTGATTGCTCAAGGTGCTGGCCAGGGCGCCGGCGCGGACAAAGCCCGCGTTGGGGCCGATCAATGCCATTTGCCGCCCGTAGCTGCTGAGCAGCAAGTTCTTCGCGGTCTTGGAGTTGTACAGCTGCAGATCGTCGATGCCCAGCAATACATCACTGCTTTGCAGCAGGGTTTGCAGCGGACGGTTGTCGCGCAGGTCCGGCCAGGGTTCGGCGATGATTTCAAGGCCCATGGGCTTCGCGGCGCGGCGCGCTTCTTCGACTAGGAACCGGCTGTGCTCGGCGTAGAGCACGCCAATACGCCGAGCCTCGGGCAGCAGGTAACGGGTCAGGCGTAGTTGACGGTCCAGCGGCGGATCGCTCCACAACAGGCTCAGGTAAGCCGGGCGCAGCTTGCCCAGGCGCTGTTCGGCCTGGACCCGGCTGACCCGCATGGCCAGTGCTGGCGGTCCTGCTGTTTCACTCAAGCGCCATTCCAGCCCGCTGCTGTCGAGCAGGATCAGGCGCACGGATGGATTGAGCCGGGACGGGCGGGCAAGCTCGGTGACGGGAACGAAATGAATAGTGTCGGCGGGGCGGCGTTCGCGCAAGGCCTGAACGAAATGCTCGACACCGGGGCTGTCCTGGCTGCCGGTGAGGAGGATTTCACTGGCCCAGAGCATTCCCGCCGGCCACAAACAGACCAGCAGCAGCCAGCGCCGCAGCATGCGCATCAGAATTCCAGCTCCGCACTGAAGTACACAACATGGCGGCTGTCGTAGCGGTTGTCTGCAAAGGTAGTGGGCTCGTCGTCCAGGCGCTGCTGCACGACACCCGCCAATTCAAGCTGTGTGCGCTGCCAGCGCAGCTGCTTGGCCACGCGCAGGTCGACACGCTCGAAACGGTACTGGTTCAGTTCATCGTCACCATAGTAGAACAGCGCGCTGGACCAGCCTTGCCCCCAGTCGCGCAGCCAGCCGGCCGAGCCACTGTTGTGCGCGCTCAGGCGGCGATCAGCGGGGTTGCTGGCCCAGGCGTCGACATGGGCGTAGGTCAGGCGCCAGCGATCGGCGGGACTCAGGCGCCAGTCCAGTTGCGCTTCACTGCCGCTGAAGCGCGCTTTGTTGCTGTTGCTGGCGATGTATTGATTGTTGCGCAGCGGCTCGCTGATCATGCCGGTGATTTCGTCGTAGAACAGCTTGAGGTCAACGCTGAGGTCGGCGTCGGCGAAGTAACCGTTATAGCCCAGTTCCCGCGAGCGCATCCGCTCCTGTTCCAGGTCGCCCGGCCCACGGGTCTTGACGAAGTACTGGGCACTGTTCTGACCGAAAGCGCCCGGGCGCAGGTTGTTGACTCGATAACTCCAGTTGACGTTGTTTTCGAACATGTCCGGTGAGCGTACCGCTTCGGAGTACACCGCGCGCAAACCGTGGCGCGGGGTGATCAGGTAGTTCACCGCCAGGCGCGGTGTGAGCGAACTGCCGGAGAGCCGGGCGTCTTCGTACATCGCCCCGCCCTGGACAATCCAGTGTTCGTCGGCGCGCCATTCCAGGTGGCCGAACAGGCGCCAGGTGCTGTCGTCCAGGCTGCCATTGAAGAAGGTTTGCGAATCGGCGCGGTCGTAGCGGTAGTTGGCACCGCTGACCAGGCGCAGGTTGTCGGACAGGCTGAGGGTGTCCTGCAGTTCCAGGTCGTAGCGCGTTTCCCGGGTGCTCTGGTCGATATCGCCGCAGACCTGGTTTGAACCACCATTGCGCCATTGGTGCTGCACCTGGCGGCCCAGCATCTGTTCTTCGGCGCTGCCCCTGGGGATTGGCGAACGAATGTTGCGGGCCACTTGCTCCGCGTAGTTCGGGTTGAGTTGCCACAGGCGGGTCAGTTCCGGACTGAACGACAATGCCGCATCACACGCACGCCAGACCTGCTGACGATCCCAGTGCTGGGCTGAGCCTTGCAGGTAAAGGCTGTGCTCGGGGTTCAAGTCAATGTTCCAGCGCACCGAGCCGGCATAGTCCTTGGCCTTGGCGTCGGAATTGTCACCACTGGCGGTGACGCCGTAGAACACCGGCTGGTAGGTGTAAGGGCGCTGGTTACTGCCTTCTTTGGCAGCGAACTGCCAATCCAGGCTCTGGTTGCTTGCCAGGCTGTGGCTGACACTCAGGTTCAGGCGGTTGAGGCGGCGGCTGTCGCGGTAATCCTGGCCGTTACGGGTTTGATCAAAACCGTCATCCTGCATGCCCGACAGCGATAGACGCAGGTCGCCGCCGTCCCAGCCGCTACCCTGGCTGGCATACCAGTCATTGATACCGCGTTGGCCACGGGTCACTTTCAGCCGCGTACCCTGGCTGTCGGCCGGTTTGCGCGTAAGGATGTTGACCACAGCCATCAGTGCGTTGGCGCCATAGCTGACAGTATTGGGGCCGCGAAAGACCTCGATGCGCTCGATATCTTCCATGGCCAGGGGAATGTCGCTCCAGTCCACCGTGGCCAGCCCCGCGCGGTATACCGAGCGGCCATCGATCAACACCTGCATGCGCCGGGCGTCGTTAGCGTTACTGCCGTGGTAGTTGACGGAGGGCTGGTTGCCGGCGCCGTAGCCGATCATCATCCCCGGCACCAGGCGTAGTAATTCGGGAATGTCGCGGGCGCCGCTGGCGCGGATCAATGCGCTGTCGAGCACGGTCATGCTGCCCGGCACGGCCGCCGGTGACTGTTTGAGCCGGGTGGCGGTGAGCACTTGGGGCAGGGCCTGGCTGTCGACAAACAGATCGTCAGCCAGCACGGCACCGCCGAAAAAGGCAGTCAACAGCAGGAGGGGGCGTGAAGCCGGGGGGCCAAATGACACGGTGCGGCCTTGGTAGCGAATTCAAACCGGGCATGTTAACCGAGTGGCCAGCATTTTTCAGTGCTGTATGGCGCGATATCGAGGTCAATTCACGCAACTGGCGCTGGCTCTGGCACGGGCGCTCCGTATAATGCGGGAGTCGCCACTTTAATTGGTTTTAACGGATCGGATATGACTGAACAGCAGCCTGTTGCAGTTCTTGGAGGCGGGAGTTTCGGCACCGCCGTGGCGAATCTGCTGGCGGAAAACGGCATCGGCGTACGGCAATGGATGCGCGACCCCGAGCAGGCCGAGGCCATGCGCAGCAACCGGGAGAACCCGCGTTACCTCAAAGGGGTGAAAATTCACCCGGGCGTTGATCCGGTCAATGACCTGCTGGCGACCCTGCAGGACTGCGAGCTGATCTTCGTCGCCTTGCCTTCCAGCGCCTTGCGCAGTGTGCTGGCGCCCCATGCGCAGCTGCTGAGTGGCAAAATGCTGGTCAGCCTGACCAAGGGCATCGAGGCGCAAAGCTTCAAGTTGATGAGCCAGATTCTCGAAGAAATCGCCCCCGAGGCGCGCATCGGTGTGCTGTCGGGGCCGAACCTGGCCCGTGAAGTGGCGGAGCACGCACTGACCGCCACCGTGGTTGCCAGTGAAGACGAAGCGCTGTGCCAGCGCGTGCAGGACGTGCTGCACGGGCGCACTTTCCGCGTGTATGCCAGCAGCGACCGTTTCGGTGTCGAGCTCGGCGGGGCGCTGAAGAACGTCTACGCGATCATTGCCGGCATGGCGGTGGCCCTGGGCATGGGCGAGAACACCAAGAGCATGCTGATCACCCGCGCCCTGGCGGAGATGACCCGCTTTGCGGTGAGCCAGGGCGCCAATCCGATGACCTTTCTCGGCCTGGCCGGGGTCGGCGACCTGATCGTCACCTGCTCTTCGCCCAAGAGCCGCAATTACCAGGTCGGTCACGCCCTGGGCCAGGGCTTGAGCCTCGAAGAGGCGGTCAGCCGTCTGGGCGAGGTTGCCGAAGGCGTCAATACGCTCAAGGTACTCAAGGTCAAGGCCCAGGAAGTGCAGGTATATATGCCATTGGTAGCGGGCTTGCATGCGATTCTTTTCGAAGACCGGACCTTGAACCAGGTGATCGAGCTGCTGATGCGCGCCGAGCCGAAAACCGATGTCGACTTCATCTCCACCAGCGGTTTCAACTGAGTACAGGAGCAAGACATGAACGAATCCCCGAACCAGTCGCAACGCGAGTCAATCATCCTGCGCGTGTTGTGGATGCTGGTATTCCTGGTGATCTGGCAATTGGCCGAGCTGCTGCTGGGCGGCCTGGTGCTGGTTCAGCTGATCTACCGCCTGATCTATGGCGCGCCGAGTGCCAGCCTGATGAACTTCGGTGACAGCCTCAGCCAGTTTCTGGCGCAGATTGGTCGTTTCGGCAGCTTCCACAGCGACCAGAAACCCTGGCCGTTCGCCGACTGGCCAGCGCCACGCGCCCCGGAAGGTGAAGCCGCCCATAGCGTACCGCCAGCGCCGCATCCGGTACGTGACGAGGAGCCCAAGCTGTGAAGCTCTGGGTGTTGCGTCATGGTGAAGCGGAGCCCCGGGCCACTAGCGATGCCGAGCGCCGGTTGACCGCGCATGGTCGTGACCAGGTACTGCGTAGCGCCGCAGAGCTGCTCGGTCAGCCGTTGCAGGCGATCATCGCCAGCCCTTATGTGCGGGCCCAGCAGACCGCCGGGCTGGTGCACGAGGCGCTAGGGTTTGATAAACCGCTGCAGACTGTCACCTGGCTGACCCCGGGCACCGATCCCCAGGAAGTCATTGCCGAGCTGGACAAGCTGGGCCTGGAGCACGTACTGCTGGTCAGTCATCAGCCGCTGGTGAGTTGTCTGGTCGGCATGCTGGAGCAGGGACACCGGCAGGGGCCTTCGATGTCCACCGCGAGCCTGGCGGAGCTCGAAGGCGATTGGCCGCTGGCCGGGCTGATGACCCTGCAGCGCTTGTCTCATCCCTGACCTTCAGATTCACAGGCGGGTTTCCTGGATGGCTGAACTCCGGCGTCTTAACGCCGGGGCGATGGCAAAGCGCCTGACTACAGCTGGCAGGGAACGGCTGAAAAAGCCGCTGAGGGCCCGGCCTGCAGCCGTAGTGGTGGTCACCAGACTTGCCGTACGGGCATTTGCCGGTGGTGCGATTCGTGGTCCGAGGTTTCCCAGAGCCAATTGAAAAAACTGCTGAACGAACGAGCGTCCTGCGACCGACAAGATAGCGATGGCCAAGCTGTTGAGTGGTGCCGGCTGGCCTTGAGCATCCTGTTCTCGATGCCAGAACCCGACCAGCGACATGACGCTCCCGCCCATCATGCCGAGCATCGCCCCCGCCCATTCGGCTGGCCGGCTGTGGTGCAGCCGCCCCCCGAGCTGTCTTCCCTGCATGCCCGCCAACGCTCCACCGACCAGCATGCCCGCCGTGGTGAGGGTTATGTCAGTTGCCAGGTGTGCAGGCACCCGCTCGAAGGCCTGTTCGACAAAGTAGGTCAGTGCCGAGCCTGCGAGAAAGCCGACAACAATGCGTGTAGCGTCGGCACTGCTGGCCATTAGTACCTGGCCGGCAGTCGGTGGGGCGGCTTGGGCGTTTTCTTCTGCCGCCAGTCCTAGACGGTCGACGTTGCCCACCGGATCTCCATGGACCATGGCGAAAAGATTCAAACCGTCAGCAGTGTCGACCGGATCCGGGGTGAGCCAGCGCTGCAACCAGGGTGCATAGTAGCGTCTGCCAACGTAGTACAGATCACTGGCATCACGCTCCTTGGCCCAGTAACGGTGGGTCTTGTAACTGGCCTCCCGGACATTGTCTCCCGCCCACCAGCAGGTTCCGCCGTAGGGGTAGTTGGCTTCATGGCTGATGGTCCTGGCCTGATGGTCCTGGCCTGGTGGTCCAGTTCCAGGGTACTGGAGCCTTGTTGATCTACCAGGCTGTAGCGCCAGCTGTCGTTGCTCAATCCTTCTGGCAGGCCTGCCTGCCAGTGCAGCAGGCATACTTCACCCTGACCGGTCTGCAGGCGCACGACGTCGATGGTTTCGCCGCTGGCTGCGTTGCGGTGTCGTTCCAGGCCTGGCAGGTAGTAGGTTTCTTTTACCTGTACATTACCGCTTTGCTGGCGCGAACAGCGCTTGTGCTGGCGCATCCCAGCCAGATCGTACAGGTACGACTCGACATCGTCGGCGTCATTGTCACGTTGTACCAGGGTGACCTGGCGCAGCTGATTGGTCTCGCTCCACACCAGCGGCCGGCCGCTTTGCAGTCCGTTGAGGTTACCGTTGCCATCAAGTGCTGCAGCGAGCGTCCGGCCGGATCATGAAGGGTGCGCTGAATGTGCGCGCAAGGGGGCTGATCTGC
>JBOICD010000015.1:0-19476 GCA_050739855.1 Pseudomonas sp. | reverse complement strand
CCGCTACCTGGACCGAAGACACTGCAAGCCGTGCCTCGGCCACGGTGCAAGTACCGGGGCAGCCGGCCTACCGCGACTTCGCCACCCTCTGGCAGCGGGCGCTGAACATGCGCTGGGCGGATGGTCGGCCGGTAGAAGGCATCGCCACTGAAGGCAATGGCGTGCCGGGGGATGCGAAAGACAACTCGAACATGGCCATCAACTACAAGACCGAGCCGCTGTGGTTCCGCTTCGGCCTGGCCCCGGATGCGCCGTTCGGGCGTGCCGATGGCAATGGCTGGGCGGATGTCCCCAATGCCCATATGGCCTACAGCAACGCCCTGGTGGGTAGCGATCCGCAAACCCCGGTACTGTGGGCCAAGCCGGGTCAACCGTTTCGTAACCATGTGCTGATGCCTACCGGTGGCAGCCGTGGCATTACCTACCAGCTCGATGGGCACCTGTGGCCGCTGCATAACTACCAGGCCGAAAAGTCCGACATCAACGGGTTCCCCTTGAGCCTGCCAGGTATCGGTTCGGTGCGCTTCGGCTTCAACCCGCAGGCCATGTTCATCGGCGCCCAGGAAAGCGTGCTGCCGGCTGCGCACTTCAGCTTCATGGTGCCCAGTGCCGGGGGTAGCAATGCGGTACCGGGTGACTACTTGTTCCGCGACTATGCCGCCTATGGCAACGCCTCGGGACTGTGGGGGATCCTGCGGGTAACAGAAGAAACACCACCGACTACACCGCCAGCGCAGTAAGGGAAAGGGGAGAGGTCATGAATAAGAAAAATCGACCGTTGTACCTGGGCCTGATGGCAGGTTTGACCCTGATTGGCCTGGGGGTCAGTTACGAGAGCTTGTGGTGCGACCCGCGTAGCGAGTTGAGCGAGTTGGCCGAGAGCGATCCACAGGCGCTGCACCGGCTCAGCCGCGACGGTGTCACCGTCGAGTTCGAGGCCCGGCCGCTGGGCAGCGACGGGGTACTGACGGAGGGCGCGTTTGCCAACGTGCGTTTCAAAATCACCGACCAGAACAGCGGCCAGCCACTGTCGGGCGTATCCCCCGGCGCCTGGCTGGACCCGGCGCTGACCGGCGACGCCGCCAAGGACCGCAACAAAAGCTGCAAGGCCCGGGTGGCGCTGTTTCTCAAAAGCAGTATCGGCGCGCGGCCGTTGCTGGACCTCAACAGCTACTTTTTGCTGGTATTGAACAAGGATGCCAGCCTGACCGTGATCGATCCGTCGGTCTCGGTCGGCGGGGTTACCAGCACCCTGGCGCGCATCGAACTGCCTGGCGTGCCCATGGACTGGGCGGCCAGCAACGATGACAAACAGGTGTTCGTGTCGATGCCTGAGCGCGGTGAAGTGGCGTTGATCGACACCGAGACCTTCCAGCGTGTGGGCAATATAGCGGCCGGCAAACAGCCGCTGCGGGTGGCCTTGCAGCCGGACCAGCGCCTGCTGTGGGTCGGCAACAACGCTAGCGATCCGGCACACAGTGGCGTCACGGTGATTGATGTGAGCAGCCGCAAGAGTATGAAGTTCTTTGCCACCGGTAGCGGTCATCACGAGATCGCCTTCAGTGCCGACTCGCGTTACGCCTTTGTCAGCAACCGCGACAGCGGCACCCTGAGTGTGATCGATGCCAGCGAAATGCGTCTGGTGAAAACCCTCAAGGTCGGCTCGCATCCATTGTCGGTTGCCTATTCGGCGCTGTCGCAGGCGGTTTATGTGGCTGATGGACGTGACGGCAGCATCAGTGTGATCGATGCGCGCAGCCATGAGCTGCGTCACCGGATCGAGGGTAAACAAGGCCTGGGGCCGATGCGCTTCAGCAGCGACGGGCGCTTCGGCATCGTCCTCAACACCCTGGAAAGCCAGGCGCTGGTGATCGACGCCAGTACCGACCGGCTGATCCACAGCCTGCCGGTGGCCGCCGAACCCTACCAGCTGACCTTTACCAAGGCCTATGCCTACATCCGCGGGCTGGCTTCGCCGAAGGTCACCATGGTTAACCTGAACAGCCTCGGCGAGGGTCGTCAGCCTATCGTCCAGGGCTTCGAAGCCGGGCCGGCGGCGCCGCGCCAGGCGGGTGACTTGCCGCTGGCCCAGGGCCTGACGGTGGCTCGCGATGATAACTCGGTGTTCGTCGTCAACCCGGTGGATAACACTACCTACTTTTATGCCGAAGGTATGAACGCACCGATGTCCGGCTACGCCAACCGCGGCCACAATGCCCGCGCGGCCCTGGTCATCGACCGCAGCCTGCGTGAAGTGGCGCCGGGGGTCTACAGCTCGACGATCAAGCTCCCTGCTGCCGGTACCTTCGACGTGGCCTTCCTGCTCAACCAGCCGCAGATCATCCACTGCTTCAGCACCGAGGTAGCCGCTTCACCCAGCGCACCGCACCGGCAGTCGCCGCAGGTAGAGTTCATGCTTGAACCCACGGTGGTGGTACAGGGACGCCCTTTTACTGCACGCTTTCGGATTGTCGAAGGCAATGGCACCCCGCGCAATGGCATCAAGGACTTGAGCGTGCGCTACTTCCTCGCACCGTCGTCACGGGCCCGCGACGGCCGCGTGCATGAAGTCGGCGATGGGGTCTATGAGGCACCGCTGGAGCTGGCTGAGGCCGGCGCCTGGTATCTGCATGTGCAAGCGCCGTCTCTGGGCAGCGCCTTTGCCGAGAAAAACTACACCAGCCTGCGGGTACTGCCTGCCGCGGCTCAACAAGCGTCCGACTCGGGTTCAAGGAGTGTGCGATGAAAATGCTCGATCGCTGCAGACTGTTCAGCCTCTGCCTGTTGGCCGTCAGTTGTGGTTTTGCCCAGGCCCATGGCGGTGTCGATCACAGCGGCCATGATGACCACAGTGGCCATACCGCACCCGCCGCTCATCAGGAGAAGACCTCGGTGCGCTTTGCCGATGTTCAGCTGCTGGACCAGAACGGCATGCCGGTACGCCTGGAGAAGGACCTGGTGGCCGATCGCCTGGTGGTCATGGGCTTTATCTACACCAGTTGCACCACGGTGTGCCCGGTGGTGTCCTCGATCATGGCCAAGGTGCAAAAACAGCTGGGCGGACGGGTCGGCAATGAAGTGCAGCTGGTGTCGATCAGCGTTGACCCGCAGCGCGACGACGCCAAGCGCCTGCAGGACTACGCCAAGGCCTTCCAGGTCGGGCCGGGCTGGAGCTGGCTGACCGGCTCGCCGTACGCGGTCAATGAAACCCTCAAGGGCCTGGGCAGTTTCAGCGCCAACCTCAGCGAGCATCCGCCGCTGATCCTGGTCGGCGACGGTCGTAGCGGCAAGTGGACGCGGTTCTACGGCTTTACCGATCCGGCGCTGTTGGTCAGCGAAATCGATCGTCTCAGTGCCCGTCGTGTGCATACCAAGCACACCGCCATCGCCCAGGAGGTGCAACCATGAGCGCCGCTACTACACGCAAATCGCCCATGCGCATGGTCGACTGGCTGACCCTGGTAGCCTGCCTGTGGATCTTGAGCTCGGTGGCGTTTGCCCATGAAGGGCACGCGCCCCAATCCAGCCCCAGCCCCAGCCCTGACACCAGCGCCGTCACACCGACCGCTGGCACCCATGACGCCCAGACCTACTTCACCGACAGCCTGGTACAGGACCAGAACGGTCGCAGCCTGCGCTTCTACAGCGATGTGCTGAAGGATCGGGTGGTGCTGCTCAATGTCATCTTCACCCACTGCAACGATGCCTGCCCATTGATCACTCGCAAGCTGCGCGAGGTGCGCGAAGCAATGGGTGAGGAGGCGGCGAGCAAAGTGACCTTCGTTTCCTTGAGCAGCGACCCGACCAACGACACACCGCAAGTGCTCAAGGCATTCGCCGAAAAACAGGGTGTTGACGGCCCCAACTGGCTGTTCCTGACCGGTGACAAGGCGCAGATGGACCTGGTGCTGATGCGACTTGGTCACCTGATCCCCAGCCCTGAGCAACATTCCACTCAGCTGATCGCTGGCGACGTGGCCAACAAACGCTGGAGCAAGATCCGCCCCGACGCACCGCCCATGGCCATTGCTCAACGCCTGCAACTGCTCTCGCAACCCCTGGCCGGACGTTGAACATCATGACTATGGCGCTGCGTACCGGGACCCTGCTGCTGATGCTGATCGCCAGCAGCGTTGCCCAGGCCCTGGACCTGACGCCGGCGGAACTGGCGGGCAAACGTTTGTACCGCGAGGGCCTGTCGAGCAGCGACGCCCAGGTATCGGCGCGGGTCGGCGCCGCCGACATGCTGGTGCCGGCCAGCGTTGTGCCCTGTGGCAGTTGTCACGGTGCCGATGGACTGGGGCGGGCCGAGGGCGGTGTACGCCCACCGCCCCTGAATTGGCAACGCCTGGCGCTTGGGCAGGGGTTACGCAGCAGCAATGGCCGGGACTACCCGGCCTACACCGAATCCAGCCTGGCGCGAGCGATCCAGGAAGGCCGCGACCCGGCGGGCAATCGTCTGGATCCGGCGATGCCGCGCTTCGTTTTGAGCATGGCCGACCAGCGTAACCTCACTGCCTACCTCAAGCGTCTGGCCGATGACCGCGATCCGGGCGTGGAGGAGCAGACCCTGCGCCTGGGTACGCTGCTGCCGGGCGAAGGTGCCCTGGCTGCGCCGGCACGGGTGGTGGCGGCAGTGCTTGAGGACCGGATCAAGCAACTCAACCAGCAAGGGGGTATTCATGGCCGCCAGTTGCAGTTGATCAACATCGATCCCGGACCCGACCCGGCCAGCGCCGAACGGGCCCTCAAACAAATGCTCGAACAGGAGCAGGTGTTCGCCTTGATTTCGCCGCTGGCGCCCGCTCTGGATGCGACGCTGGCCACCCGCCTGGAACAGGCACGAGTGCCGATGATTGGTACGGCGCCGCTACTGACCGGCAGCACCCAGATCTTCGACCCGTTACCGGGGCTGGATGAGCAATTGCTCAGCCTGGCCGACTATGCCCAGGTCAATCTGGCGCTGCAGCAGGCCGGTACGCGGATTATTTACGTCGACCCGGCTCAGGCGAGCCTGGCCCGACACCTTGAGCAGCAACTGCAACGCCGTGGCTGGAGCGACGTCAAGGCTCAGCCGCTGACTGAACAGGCGCCCGCAGGGCAGGCGCTGTTCTTTCTTGGCCAAGGCGAAGATTTCGCCCGCCTGACCACACAACTGCAGCAGGTCGGTCGCACGCCCTACCTGTTTGCCGCCGCCAATCAGATCTCCAGCCAGTTGCCGCAAGTGCCTGATGCCTGGTCGCGGCGGGTGTTCCTGGCCTATCCCTTCGTACCCGATGACTGGACGCCAACGGGGCGCCAGGCGCTGAGCGACCTGCGCCGACGCCAAGGACTGGACGGTCGTCAGGGCGTTTTGCAGGTCAGCACCTGGTGTGCGGTGCAACTGCTCGGTGATGCCCTCAAGCGCGTCGGGCGTGATGCCAGTCGCGAAAAGCTGATCCAGGCGCTGGAGGGCCTGCACGATGTGCAGACTGGCCTTACACCGCCACTGAGCTTTGGTCCGGGCCGCCGTCAGGGGCTGGCCGGGGCTCATGTGGTGACCCTGGAGATGCCCGGCCCGGTGTTTTATCCGGTGGCTGCCTATCGTCCTGTCGCGGAGGTGAATGCGCCATGAAGCTGCTCACTCTTTTGCTATGCCTGGTAGCGCTGCAGTTGCAGGCCCAGGAAGGATCACCCGCAGCCCAGGTCAACGGTGTGCCGATCAGCCAGATGCGTCTGGAGCGTTATTTTGCCGACTACCTGCAAGCCCAGGGCAGGGCCCTGACCAGCATTCGCAACCCCAGCGTGTACAAGCGTTTGCGTGAACAGGCGCTCAATGACCTGATCGACAAGGAACTGCTCTGGCAGGAAGCCCAGCGCCAGGGGATCAAGATCAGCGACAGTGAGGTGGACGCGCAGATCGATCAACTGCGCCAGGTGCTGGGCACTGGCAAAAGCTTTGAGCAGCGTCTGGCCGATGCCGGTTTCGACAGCAACAGCTTTGCCGACTACACCCGCCATGAACTGGCCGCGCAGCAGGTATTCATCCAGGCCTCTCAGATTCCGGAGCCCGATCCGGCCGAGGTCCGCGCGTTCTACCTTGCAAATGCGAATTCTTTGCAACAGACTCAGAACCAAAGCGCTACTACCTCTGTCGAAAATGAGCAGGGACTGGAACTGGCAAAACGTCTACTGATCGATCAGCAACAGGCGCAAGCGCGTCAAGCCTTGCTGCAGCGTCTACGTGACGCCGGGCAGGTGCAGCGACTTGACTGACGACTCATCCGACCCCCCAATGTTGGGGATACCAGTGGAGGCAGAACGCCAGCCGGCCCCCAGGATTGGGGGAGGGACCATGGCCCATTTGCGTCTACTCTTAAAGAATCAACGACATAGCACATTGATAAGCGGTGTCTGCGGTCTGGCACGAAGCATGCGTAAGCCTATACAAGGTCGCACTTCGCCAGGCCGGGAAACCGGGCCTGTGGTGCTTGAAGGAGCCGATCTTGGTTAACACAGTATTGGTAGTCGATGACGAACAGACCCTTGCGGGCAATATCCAGGCTTACCTGGATGCGCAAGGCCTGAACGTCCATGTTGCCTACGACGGAGTCAGTGCCATCGGTGAAGCCGAGCGCACCCAACCCGACGTGATAGTGCTCGATTATCGCTTGCCCGACATGGAGGGGTTTCAGGTACTGGAGGCTGTGCGCAAGAACAGGAACTGTCATTTCGTGCTGATCACTGCTCACCCGACCGCCGAGGTCCGTGAGCGTGCCAACCAGCTGGGCGTCAGTCATATCCTGTTCAAGCCTTTTCCGCTGGCGGAACTGGCCCGTGCAGTCAACGACCTGATGGGCATCAAGCGAGAGGCCAGGAGCGAGGGCAACGCGGACACAGGGTTCGTCGAACGGCGCCAGAGCAGGAGTGAGAGTTTCCCCCTGCAGTTGTTCGACGGTAGTTGGGTCCTGGCAGATCGCCGACGTAAAGGCGAGAGGCAGGCGAAACCAGACGACGATCAACTGCTCACCGGGGAATAACGCGCGAGCAAACCTGAACATGGCTTGCCGCGCCCCGCGCTGGAGAGCAAGTCATGGAAACCGTGTCGCTCGCTGTTGTCTCCACCCAGGAATGCGCCCCCGCAGCCCTCGGACGTGAATTGCTGGCCCAGGCACGCGCCAGCGCCGAACAGAGCGCCGAACGCCTGCTCGATACCCTGCAGCGCTTGAGTGGCCTGAGCCCTGCCGAGTTTGTCAGCCGTCTGGGCGCCACCCTGCATTACCCTGTACTGGACAGCCAGGCGCTGTTCGCCGCCACGCCGCTGTTCGACCGGGTCAGCCTGGCCCAATGCCTGAAGCGCGAATTCCTCTTCCTCGAACATGACGGCCAGGCCCTGGGCGTATTCGCCGACCCCTTCGACACCGCGCGCCTGGCCTGGATCGATGAGTGCCTGCAAGGTGCGCCGCTGTACCTGGTCGAGGCCGCCGACCTTGCCGGTTTCCTTGCCCGTCACGAAGAGAGCTTTCATGCCGTCGATTCGCTGGACACCGAAAGCGAGGCCGTCAACGAACTCGACACCCTGCAAAGCCTGTCGCTGGCCAGCATCAGCGAAGACCAGAGCCGGGTGGTCAAACTGGTCAACTCGACCCTCTATGACGCCCTGAAGATGCACGCCAGCGACATCCACCTGGGGGTGACCGGCACTGGCCTGGTGATCAAATACCGCATCGATGGGGTGCTCAACAGCATCAGCAAGGTCAGCGGCAGCGAGTTCGCCGAACAGGTGATCTCGCGGATCAAGGTCATGGCCGAGCTGGACATCGGTGAAAAGCGTGTACCTCAGGACGGTCGCTTCAAGATCGGTATCAGCGCCCGCCAGATTGACTTTCGTGTGTCGATCATGCCGAGCATTTTCGGTGAAGACGCGGTGCTGCGGGTGCTCGACAAACAGGACCTGGCCGACCGCGTCAGCGGCGTCCAGCTGCAAGCGCTGGGCTTTGAGGAGCAGACCCTGCGCAGCCTGCGCCGCCTGGCCAACGAGCCCTACGGCATGATTCTGGTCACCGGCCCGACCGGCAGCGGCAAGACTACCACCCTCTACGCCATGATCAGCGAGATCAACCACGGCGTGGACAAGATCATCACCATCGAAGACCCGGTTGAATATCAGCTGCCAGGGGTGCTGCAGATTCCGGTCAACGAGAAAAAAAGGCCTGACCTTCGCCCGTGGCCTGCGCTCGATCCTGCGCCATGACCCGGACAAGATCATGGTCGGCGAGATCCGCGACCCGGACACCGCACAGATCGCCGTGCAGTCGGCGCTGACCGGGCACCTGGTGTTCACCACCATCCACGCCAACAACGTCTTCGATGTGATCGGCCGCTTCAGCCAGATGCAGGTCGACCCCTACAGCTTCGTCTCCGCCCTCAACGCGGTGCTGGCCCAGCGCCTGATTCGCCTGGTCTGCCCACACTGCGCCAGCCCCCACCAGCCCAGTGATGAAGAGCTCAGCCTTTCGGGCCTGGAAGCGGGGCAGGTGGACCACTACCGGTTCGTTCACGGCAGTGGTTGCGGCCAGTGCCGTGGCAGCGGTTATCGCGGGCGTACGGCGATTGCCGAGCTGCTGCACCTGGACGATGAACTGCGGCAAATGATTGTCGAACGTCGGCCCCTGGCGCAGATCAGGGCCCTGGCCTGTCAACGCGGACTGCGCCTGCTGCGCAGCTCGGCACTGGAACTGGTGCGCGATGGCCGGACCACTCTGGAGGAGATCAATCGTGTCACATTTATCGCCTGATCGTTTTATCGCCGTGCTCGGCGCCCAGGGTGTCGGCCTGTGCCAGCGCCTGGGATCGGAACAACACTGGCTGGGCAGCCTGGGCTTTATCGCCGAGCGCAGCCAGGCCGCCACGCTGGCCCTGGACACGCTGCGCAGCCTGCTGGCTGAACAGCCATGCAAGGGCGCCGAACTGCAGCTGTTGCTGTCGGCGCAGTACTGCCGCTTCTGCCTGGTGCCCTGGAGCGCCGCCATCGGCCGCCCTGATGAGCTGCACCACTACGCCCGGGCTTGCTTCGAGGCCCACTACGGGCAGAGCCTGGATGGCTGGCGCCTGGTGGTGTCGCCGGAGGCCGCCGGCGCTGCGCGGATCGCCACGGCGGTGCCGGAAGCGTTGTTGCAACGGCTGCATGACCACTGCCGTGAGCTCGGTTTGCGCCTGCGCTCGGTACGTCCGTATCTGATGGCGGCCTACAACCGCTTTGCCGAACAACTGGGGCAGAGCGACTTTCTCTTCGTGCTTGCCGAACCCCAGCGCACGGTCTGCCTGCTGGCACAGAACGGCGTCTGGCAACAGATCAGTACCCAGGGTGGCAGTGACAGTGACGCCGCCCTGCAAGCACTGATCGCCCGCCAGTGCGAGCTCAATGCCCAGGACCGCGAGCTGCCGGTGTTCCTGCATGCGCCGGGCCGCCAGGAGCAACCTCCGGCGCTGGACGGTGTGCAATTGTGCGAGCTGGGCGGCGACACAGCGGATGTGCTGTGCCGCATGACCCGGGCGGTGGCCTGAAATGCGCCGCCTGGAGCTGGACTTTCAGCCACGGCGCACGGCGCTCTCGGCCTGGGTGCTGCTGGGGGCCGGTGTCAGCCTGCTGGCTGGCGCCCTCGTCCTGGCACAAGGTTTCGGCCAGCAGCAGGCGGCGCTTGATCAACAACTGGAGGCGTTCGAGCGGCAACTGGGCAAGCGCCCTGCGCACGTCGCATCGCTGACCCCGGCGCAGAGCCGCGAGCAAGCCGAGAAGCTGGCGCAGATGCGCAGTGTCTCGCAGCAACTGCAGCGGCCCTGGGAGCGTCTGTTCGACATGCTTGAAGCCTTGCCGCAGGACGACGTGGCGCTACTGACCCTGACCCCCGATGCGCGTAAGGGCCAGGTCCGCATCAGCGCCGAGGCCCGCGACCTGGACGCCATGCTGACCTTCCACAAGCGCCTGGAAGCCAGCGGCGAGCTGCGCGATGTGTCGTTGCTCAATCACGAAATCATGGCCAAGCAGGCCGAGCATCCTGTGCAGTTCAACCTGTCCGCCACCTGGGAGATCGGCAATGCACATCCATAGCCTGATTCTTCATGAGCGTGCACGGCAGCTGGGTGTGGTTGGCCTGGCGGGTGGCGCTCTGGTCCTGCTGTCCTTGCTGTATGGCGCGGCGGTTGTGCTGCCGCAATGGCAACAGTTGCAACAGCAGCAGCTGCGTAGCGAAGACGCCCAGGCGCAGCTGCAGCAACTCAAGCGTGGCGACCTGAAACTGCCGCAGGTACCTCAGCGTGAACTGGAAGACTTTCACAAACAGCTGCCGGCCCAGCCTCAGGCCACCGTGGCCATCGACCGCATCTACAGCCTGGCCAAGGCCGAGCGCATCAGCCTGGCCCGCGGTGAGTACGCCCTGGGCGTCGATCCGAAGACCCAGCTGGCGCGCTACCAGATTCTCTTGCCGGTACGCGGCAGTTACCCGCAGATCCGCCGCTTCGTTCATGCCTTGCTCGGCCAGTTGCCGGCGCTGGTGCTTGAAGACGTCGACCTGCAGCGCAAGAAGATCGGTGACAGCGAGCTGACCGGTCGCCTGCGTATGACCCTTTATCTGTCGAGGTCATGATGAATACTCAACGCCGTCTGGCCTGGCTGGCCTTTCTCGGATCTGCCGCGGTACTGGCCTGGGCGCCGGGATATTTCTCCGGCGACGAGTCGGCTGACAGCGAAACCGCGGTCGCCGTCGCCGACAAGACCGCCGTCGCCGCCAGCGAAGCCGTTGCCCAGGGTGCCAAGCCTGCGGCCCTGAAACTTCGCGACCTGTTCCCGAGCAAGAGCTGGAAGCCGGCGGCACAGATGGCCACGGTCACGGAACAACCCGTTGCCGTCGCACCAGTGGCCTTGCCTCCAGCCGCACCGGCGCTGCCCTTTCAGTTTGTTGGCCGTCTGGATGATCGCGACGATCAACAAGTGTTCCTGCAAAGCGGCGAAAAACTCTACGTCGTGCGCCGCGGCGACGTGATTGATGACATTTACCGGATCGAGCACATCTCCGCCACGGAGCTGAGCCTGGTCTACCTGCCGTTGCACTTGTCCCAGACTTTGTCTGTAGGGAGCGCACCATGATTTCGTCCAGGCACTGCAACAAGGCGCCATACCTGATGCTTGCACTTTGCGTTGCCCTGGCCGGTTGCGGCACCAGTGGCGTGCGCAAGGACGGCCAGGCGTTGATCGCTGAAGGGCAATACGAAGCAGGTGTCGCCATGCTTGAGGAGGCACTGAAAGAGAATCCACGCGACACCGAGCTGAACATTGCCGTGATCCAGGGCCGTCGTCAGTCGATTGAAGCCTTGCTGACCCAGGCTGACAGCGACCGCAGCCGCCATGATTTTCCGGGGGCACGCATGGGCTACGGGCGGGTACTGACCCTGGAGCCAAACAACCGCCGGGCCCAGGAGGCGGTACGCCAGATCGAACAGATCGGCAACATTAACGAGCGCGTGGCCCTCGGCCAGGCGGCGCTGCGCCAAGGCGATCTGTTTGGCGCCGAGCGGCACATGCGCGAAGTCCTTCTGCTCGATCCGCAGAACCAGGATGGCCTGGCCCTGCGCAAGGACATCGAGCTGGTGCAGAGCCGCACCGCGCAGCCGAACCCGCAACTGCGCACCAAGATGGAACGCCCGGTAACCCTGGAGTTTCGTGACGCCAACCTGAAAACCATCTTCGAGGTGCTGTCGCAGGTGGCCGGGCTCAACTTCATCTTTGACAAGGACATGCGTGCGGACATGAAGGCCACCATCTTCGTACGCGACGTGCGCATTGAAGATGCCGTGGCGCTGTTGCTGGAGCAGAACCAGCTGCACCAGAAGGTGGTGAACGACAACACCTTGCTGATCTACCCGGACTCGCCGCAGAAGACCAAGGATTACCAGGAACTGGTGATGCGCACCTTCTACCTGACCAGCATCGATTCCAACACCGCGCTGAACCTGGTCAAGACCATGCTCAAGACCCGCGACGTGTTCGTCGATGAGCGCCTCAACACCCTGACCATGCGCGATACCCCCGACGCCGTGCGCATGGCCGAGAAACTGCTGCAGTCGCAGGATCAGTCCAACCCGGAAGTGGTACTGGAAGTGGAAGTCATGGAGGTGGCCCGCTCGCGGATCCTCGAGCTCGGTCTGCAGTGGCCCAATACCTTCGGGGTGCTCAACGAAGACGGCAAGTCAGTGGACACGCTTGATCAGTTGCGCGGTATCAACTCTTCGCGCATCACCATCTCGCCATCGCCGCAGGCCAAGATCAACGCCCAGGACAACGACATCAACACCCTGGCCAGCCCGGTGATCCGCGTCAGCAACCGCGAGCAGGCGCGCATCCACATCGGTCAGCGGGTGCCGATTGTCAGCGCCACGTCGGTCCCTTCGACGCAAGGACCGGTGATCACCGAGAGCATCACCTACCTGGATGTCGGTCTCAAACTCGAAGTCACCCCGGTGGTGCACCTGAACAACGAAGTGGCGATCAAGGTGTCCCTGGAAGTCAGCAACGCCAAGCCACTGGAACCCACTCGCCAAGGCACCATTCCGGTTCAGGTCGACACCCGCAATGCCCAGACCAGCCTGCGTCTGCATGACGGCGAAACCCAGGTGCTGGCGGGGCTGGTACGTAATGACGACGGTGCCAGCGGCAACAAGATTCCGTTGCTCGGTGACATCCCCGGGCTGGGACGGCTGTTTGGCAGCAACCGTAATGACAAGAGCCAGTCGGAGCTGGTGCTGTCGATCACCCCGCGCATCGTGCGCAACCTGCCATACCAGAGCCCGTCGGACATGGAATTCCCCTCCGGCACCGAAACCAGCATGCAGATCCGCAACCTCAATCGCCCGATCGAGGTCGACGACGCGCAGCCGCTGGCCGCTGTACCTACCGCGGTGAGGCCTTAAACCATGAAACGCTCGATGGCAGGTTTCAGCCTGATCGAAGTGATGCTGACCCTGGCGCTGCTCGGGTTGCTCGCCTCGATTGCCGCACCGCTGACCGAAACCCTGGTACGCCGGGGCAAGGAGCAGGAGCTGAAAACCGCGCTGTACCAGCTCCGCGATGCCATCGACGCTTACAAACGCGCCTTCGACGCCGGCTACATCGAGAAATCGCTGAATGCCAGCGGCTACCCACCCAGCCTGCAGGTGCTGGTGGACGGCGTGCGCGATGTGCGCAGTGCCAAAGGCGCCAAGTTCTATTTCCTGCGGCGCATCCCCCATGACCCGTTGCTCAGCCGCAAGAAAGACGACGAAGGGGGTTGGGGGCTGCGTGCTTACGACAGTTCGGCGCAAAGCCCGCGTGAAGGGGAGGACGTCTTCGACGTTTACTCCAAGGCAGCGGGCAAGGGCCTTAACGGCATCGCCTACGGACAATGGTGACCAGCATGCGACGCAACCAAGGCTTTACCCTGATCGAGTTGCTGGTGGTGATGGCGATCATCGCCACCTTGATGACCATTGCCATGCCGCGCTACTTCCAGAGCCTGGAAACCTCGCGCGAGGCCACCCTGCGCCAGAGCCTGGCGGTGATGCGCGAAGCCCTGGATCACTACTACGGCGACACCGGGCGTTATCCCGAGTCGCTGGAGCAACTGGTCGAACAGCGCTACCTGCGCAACGCCCCACTGGACCCGATCACCGAGCGCCGTGACGGCTGGCAGGTGGTAGCGCCACCGGAAGGTGTGGCCGGTTCCGTGGCCGATATCAAGAGCGGTGCAACCGGGAGGGCGCGTGATGGCAGCTTATATGCCGAGTGGTAGCGCCGCTGAGGCGGGCTTCACTTACCTGGGAGTGCTGTTGCTGATTGCGGTGACCGGCATCGCTCTGGGCTCGACCGTCACCCTGTGGTCGACTCAGGCCCTGCGCGAACGCGAACGCGACCTGCTCTGGGTCGGCACTCAGTATGCCCAGGCCCTGCGCAGCTACTACCGCGACTCACCGGGCCTGGCGCAGTACCCACAGACCCTGGACGAACTGCTCGAAGACCCGCGCTATCCCAACCTCAAGCGCCACCTGCGCCGGTTGTACCCCGATCCGATCACTGGCAGCGACGACTGGGGGCTGCTGCGCTCCATCGACGGGCGCATCACCGGGGTCTATAGCCAGTCTGATCTGGCGCCGCTGAAACAGACGGGGTTTGCCGCCCAGTGGTCGGACTTCGAAGGCCTGGCGCATTACTCCGACTGGCAGTTCGTGGCGGAAAAGGCCTTTTCCGAATCCGCCGTCGGCGGCCAAAAGGGCTTGAGCCAGGGAGCAGTGCAATGAACCGCCAACTGACCGCCTGCGCCCTGGCCCTGGTGCTGCTGGCGGGCACCGCCCGGGGCGGCGGCGAGGACGAGATGATGGGCTTTATCGTCGACAACACCATCTCGCACATCGGCCACGACTTCTATTACAGCTTTGCCGAGCGGCTGCGTGCCACCAGCCGCCTGGATTTCAACCTGGTGGTACGGGAGCGGCCGGATGCACGCTGGGGCAGCCTGGTAACGGTCGAGTACGAGCAACGTGTGATCTACCGGCGCTTTCTGCCACCCAACACCACAGAGCTGAAGGACGCCGCTTATGAGGCGGCTGACCTGGTCAAGGCGCAGATCATCCAGCGCAAGCTGCAGATGCTGCTGCAGGACACCACCGATCTTGAGAGGGACGAGCTATGAACAACAACAATACCCGCCGGCTGGCCTCCCTGGTCCTGCTGACTGCCCTGGGCAGCCAGGCCGGTGCCACCGAACTGGTGTACACCCCGATCAACCCGGCGTTTGGCGGCAACCCGCTCAACGGCACCTGGTTGCTCAACAATGCCCAGGCACAGAACGACCACGACGACCCGGCGATCAAGGACCGTGCCTCAACACTGGCTGGCACTTCAGCCCTGGAGCGTTTTACCGGCCAGCTCGAGTCGCGCCTGCTGTCGCAATTGCTCAACAACATCAATAACGGCACCACCGGCAGCCTGCAGACAGACGCCTTCATCATCAACGTGCTCGATGACTCTGGGGCCTTGACCATCGAGATCACCGACCGTGCAACAGGCGAAATTTCAGAAGTTCTGGTGAACGGCCTGAACCCTTGAAGGGTAGGGCAATGGGGAGTGACAATCATGAAACGATTTCTGACCACACTGCTGATCCTCGCCACCCTGCAAGGCTGCAGCCTGCGCGAACCGATGCCGGCCGAGCAGGACGGTGAAAGCCCGACGCTGACCCCGCGGGCCTCGACCTACTACGACCTGCTCAACATGCCCCGGCCCAAAGGCCGGCTGATGGCGGTGGTGTATGGCTTTCGCGACCAGACCGGGCAATACAAGCCAACCCCGGCCAGCTCGTTTTCCACCAGCGTCACCCAGGGTGCGGCGAGCATGCTGATGGACGCCCTGCAGGCCAGCGGCTGGTTTGTGGTGCTGGAGCGTGAAGGGCTGCAGAACCTGCTGACCGAGCGCAAGATCATCCGTGCTTCGCAGAAAAAACCTGACACGCCGGTGAACATCCAGGGCGAACTGCCACCTCTGCAGGCGGCCAACCTGATGCTTGAAGGCGGCATCATCGCCTACGACACCAACGTGCGCAGTGGCGGCGAGGGCGCGCGCTACCTGGGTATCGATATCTCCCGCGAGTACCGGGTCGATCAGGTGTCGGTCAACCTGCGGGCAGTGGATGTGCGCAGCGGTCAGGTGCTGGCCAACGTCATGACCAGCAAGACCATCTACTCGGTCGGACGCAGCGCCGGGGTGTTCAAGTTCATCGAGTTCAAGAAACTGCTCGAAGCCGAGGTCGGCTACACCACCAACGAGCCGGCGCAGCTGTGCGTGCTGTCGGCCATCGAGTCCGCAGTGGGGCACCTGTTGGCCCAGGGTATCGAGCGGCGCTTGTGGCAGGTGGCGAGTGATGACAGTGGCGACAAAGCGACCCTGGACAAGTACCTGAGCCAGTATCAGACCCCGTGAGTGGGAGGGGTTGCTGTGGGAGCGGGCTTGCCCCGCGATGCGATGTGGCTGGCAGCCCGCAATCGCGGGGCAAGCCCGCTCCCACCGGGGTTATTTGTTACCAACCAGAGCAGTTGTTGTTTGTCAGTGGGGCGGGCAGCCTTGTTCCTTGACGATCCGTTTGCTCGACGCCGGATACTTTGCCAGCTTCGCCGCCGCCCTTGGCGGTCGCTTCACCAGCTCACCACCACAGTTGGGGCACTGCCCCTTGAGCTGACGCTCATTACAGTCCTTGCAAAACGTGCATTCGAACGAGCAGATCAATGCATCCTGGCTGTCGCCGGGCAGGTCACAGCCGCAGCATTCACAGTTGGGGCGCAGTTCGAGCATGGTCAGTTCCTCTGACAGGGGCGATAGAGATGGGCAAAAATCAATGGCCTGTACCTGCTGGAGAATACCACCAAGGGTGTCGAGCCCGCAGTCCTGTTCTGGTCACGTAGCGCAATGCACCACCGTTATGTTTTCGGTTGGGGCTTTCACATAATGTTTGGTTGATCCTGTTGCGGGCAGGAGGCTTCCTGCTTGGTAAAGGGAGCTTTCGCTTATTGCGATCTGGTGGCTAGTACCTACTATAAGGTCGAAGGAAAAATGCGAAATCTGATCGACGCGTGGCGTCTACTCCGGGGCAACACTGTAAATGTCATCGACAACTAAGGTAATACAGCAAAGGCCACGGTCCAAACGCTGGTTGGGTCTGGCCGTATTGATGCTGCCGGTACTACTGGTGACGGTCGACAACACGGTACTGGGGTTCGCGCTGCCGAAGATTGCCGAGGCACTGCACCCCACAGCCAGTCAGCAACTGTGGATGATCGATGCCTACTCGTTGGTGCTGGCCGGGCTACTGGTGTCTATGGGCAGCCTGGGAGACCGGATAGGTCATCGTAAATTGCTGCTGATCGGGTCATTAGGCTTTGCCATCATCTCCATCATGACAGCCTATTCCAGCAGTGCCGCGCAGTTGATCGGCGGACGGGCCTGTATGGGGATCTTTGGCGCCATGCTGATGCCTTCGACACTGGCATTGATCCGTTCGGTCTTCGAAAATCGGGAAGAGCGGCGCCTGGCTGTCGCCATCTGGGCAACCACCCTGACGGTGGGTTCGGCGCTCGGCCCCTTGATCGGCGGCGTACTCCTGGAGTTCTTCAGTTGGGGGGCGATATTCCTGCTGGCAGTGCCGATACTGATACCACTGCTGATCCTCGGGCCGTGGTTATTGCCCGAGTCAGAACCGGATCCATCGGGCCCTCTCGATCCTTTGAGCATCCTGCAATCAATGGTCGCGCTGGGTGCGCTGGTCTATGGCATTAAGCACGTAGCCAGCGAAGGGGTGGACAGCATGGCCATGGCGGCCTTTGCCATCGGTACGGCAAGCGGCTGGCTGTTTGTACGGCGCCAACTACGCTTGCCGGTTCCCTTGATGGACCTGGCGCTATTTCGCAACAAAACCTTCAGCGGCTCCGTTGCCATCAACCTGATGAGTCTGGCCTTCCTGATCGGCTTTGTCTTTTTCGCCACGCAGTTCTTGCAAATCGTTCTGCGCATGTCTCCGTTCAGTGCCAGCTTGGCATTGGTGCCTGGACAAATCATGGCGATTATCGTGGGGATGCTGGTGGTACCGGTCGCCCAGCGGGTTTCGGTGCATGTGCTGGTACCCGTCCTGGTAGCGTTTACCGAGGCAGCGTTTTTGCTGGTTGCCTGGCTCGGCAGCAGTCTGACGGTCCTGGCCGTCGCGTTTGCCTTATTGAATATCGGCGTGGGGGCAATCGCCACGGTGTCCAATGACGTGATTCTGTCGGCGGCACCACCCACCAAGGCAGGAGCGGCATCGGCCATCAGCGAAACCGCCTATGAAGTGGGTGTGGTACTGGGGACAGCGGTACTGGGAGGCTTGCTCACCGCCTACTATCGAGGTGCTTTACAGTTGCCGGCGTTTCTTACACCGCTACAAGAGCGCCTGGCCAGCGAGACACTGGCCGGCGCCCACACCGTGGCGGCAATGCTGACAGGCGATCAGGCAAGCGAGCTGATGAACATCGCCGGGAACGCATTTGAAGGAGGGGTTGGCTTGATGTCATGGGTGACATTCGCCTTGGCAGCGATTGCGATTGTCATTGCCCGCTGGACCCTGAAAACGCATCAGGCAAGTCCTCAGTCAGAACTGGGCTAGCAGGTCCTCTGTCAGGGCCGATAGAGATGGGCATGGCTGGCGCGGTACAGCGCCGACTCGGAAAAGCTGTCGCTGGCCAACACCCGTCCGATCAGGATCAGTGCGGTACGGCGAAACCCTTTGGCCTGCACCTGCTGGACAATACCATCAAGGGTATCCAGCACCCAGTCCTGGTCCGGCCAGGTAGCGCGATGGACCACCGCAATCGGGCAATCACCGCCGTAATGCGGGCGCAGTTCCTCGACGATCTTCTCCAGGTGCTTGACCCCCAGGTGAATCGCCAGGGTGCTGCGATGGCGGGCGAGGTCGGCCAGTTGCTCACCTGCGGGCATCGGTGACTTGTCACCGTAGCGCGTGAGGATCACGGTCTGGGCGATGTCCGGCAGTGTCAGTTCGCAGCCGAGCAGGGCGGCGCTGGCGGCCACGGCGGTAACGCCCGGGATGATCTCGTAGGGAATCCCCAGTTCACGCAGGTAGCGTATCTGCTCACCGATGGCGCCGTATAGGCTGGGATCGCCGCTGTGTACCCGAGCGACATCCTGGCCCTGGTCGTGCGCCTGCTTGATCGCCTCGATGATCTGCGCCAGATGCAGCTCGGCACTGTTGATGACTGTCTCGGCGCAATGCCCTTCGAGCACCGCGGCCGGTACCAGAGAACCGGCATAGATGATCACCGGACAGCGATGGATCAGACGCTGGCCCTTGACGGTGATCAGCTCGGGATCGCCGGGGCCGGCGCCGATGAAATAGACGGTCATGCAGAGTCCTTGAAGAGAAAGCGCCGATTATCCGCCAAAGCCTGTGGCCGTGGCCAATGCCAGGCTGGCGTCGGCCAGCAGGGTGCGGGTAACGCGCAACTGTGCCGGGCCTGCGAGGTGCTCGGCCAGCGCCAGCGCCGCACTTTCGGCGACGCCGTAGCAACCGCTGTGCTGGTAGGCAACTGCGGAGCGATGGCTCAGGTGCTGCTCGAAGGCGGCCAGTTGTGTGGCAGAGAAGAATAGCAGAGGCACCTTGAGTCGCCGGGCCAGCTGTTGCAGCCCGGGCTCGTCGTGCTTGAGGTCGATACTGGCAAGGCCCGCGACTGCGCTCAGCGGCAAGTCGTGGGCCTTGAGGGTCTGTTCCAGCAGATGACCCAGGGTGTCGGCCGGGCAACCCCGTCGACAACCCACGCCGACGAACACTTGCATGTCAGGCCTGGTTCGGGCGACGGAACAGCCAGGCACTGATCAGGCCCAGGGCCAGCCAGAACGCGGCGTTGGTCAGCAGGGAAGCGACCTTGAAC
>JBOICD010000014.1:0-19586 GCA_050739855.1 Pseudomonas sp. | reverse complement strand
AGTAATCACCATCCCTGTGGGAGCGGGCTTGCCCCGCGATGCTTCCTTTTATCCTCGCCGCCAGCGAACGAGCAAATGTCCGCGTCAACCCCGGCTCCTGCCAGTACCCTCTCGATCACCCAGCAGATCCTTGCAATCGTCTTCTACACCTTTATTGCCTTCCTCTGCATCGGCCTGCCGATTGCGGTGTTGCCGGGTTACGTGCATGACCAACTGGGCTTTAGCGCCGTCATCGCCGGCCTGACCATCGGCCTGCAGTATCTGGCGACGTTGCTCAGCCGCCCGTTCGCCGGGCGTGTGGCTGACAGTAAAGGCGCCCGGCAGGCAATTATCTACGGCTTGCTCGGCATTGCCGTCAGCGGCGTGCTGACCTTCGCCTCGGCACTGGCAGTCAATGTGCCGCTGTTGAGCCTGCTGGCCTTGCTCGGCGGCCGTCTGTTTCTGGGGATTGCCCAAGGCCTGATCGGTGTCGCCACCTTGAGCTGGGGCATCGGCGCGGTCGGCGCCGAGCATACGGCTCGGGTGATTTCCTGGAACGGCATTGCGTCTTACGGCGCCATTGCCATCGGCGCGCCGCTGGGCGTGATGCTGGTGGACCAGGTCAACTTTGCCACCCTCGGCCTGATGCTGACGGTACTGGCTTCACTGGCCCTGCTGGTGATCCGCAACAAGCCTTCAATGCCGGTGGTGCGTGGCGAGCGCCTGCCATTCTGGGCGGCATTCGGCCGGGTCGCACCCTGTGGCATGGGCCTGACCCTGGCTTCGATCGGCTACGGCACGCTGACCACCTTTGTCACCCTGTTCTACCTGGAGCAAGGCTGGCGCGGCGCGGCCTGGTGCCTGAGCGCCTTTGGCCTGTGCTTCATTCTCTCGCGGCTGTTGTTCGTCAATGCGGTCAATCGCTTCGGCGGCTATCAGGTGGCAATTGTCTGCATGAGCACCGAAGCCCTGGGCCTGACCTTGCTGTGGCTGGCGCCCAGCCCGTCGTTGGCACTGGTCGGCGCCGGGCTGACCGGCTTTGGTCTGTCGCTGGTGTATCCGGCGCTGGGCGTGGAAGCCATCAAGCAAGTACCGGCGGCCAGCCGCGGTGCTGGCCTGGGTGCCTATGCGGTGTTCTTCGACCTGGCCCTGGCCATCGCCGGACCGCTGATGGGCGCGGTGGCCTTGCACCTGGGCTATGCCTGGATTTTCTGCATCGCCGCGCTGCTGTCGCTGGTCGGGGTCGGCCTGACGCTGGTGCTGTCACGTCGTGCCCGCAGTTACTGATCGGCAGTATCGAGGCCGGCACGGCCGCCACGGCCCAGGGTACGGCTGAAGATTTGCAGCGGCCGCCCATAAAGGTTGCTCAAGGTGCCCAGGCGTCTGTGATCGTGGGCGTTGTCGCCCGGATGGGTGACCGCCACCACCACAAAACCGCGACGCACCAGCGCACTGGCCAGGTCATGCATGGCCAAGTGAGGCATGACTGCGCGGATGAAAGCTCAATGAAAAAACCGACAGCAGACGTCGCCTGCTGTCGGTTCGGGTCGTGCGCCAGTGTTGATCAAGCGGCGGCGAACAGCTCGTTGCTGATCTGCGCCTGGGCAGCGCTCAGGGCATTGGCGCGATGCTCTTCGCCGTAGGCCAGGCCGTGGGCACGCACGATTTCCAGGTCGGTGATACCGATGAAGCCGAGGAACACCTTGAGGAAATCCTCGTGACCAGCACCGGTCGGTTGACCTGCGTGCAATCCACCGGCAGTGGAGACCAGGATCACCTTCTTGTCGCCGCACAGGCCTTCAGGGCCGGCTTCGGTGTAGCGGAAAGTCTGACCGGCTACCGCAACGCGGTCGATCCAGGCCTTGAGCTGAGTCGGGACGGTGAAGTTGTACATCGGCGCAGCAATCACCACTGCGTCGGCAGCCAGAAACTCTTGCAGGGTTTCGCTGCTCAGCTGGGCTTCGTGTTGCTGTGCGGCGTCACGCATTGCTTCCGGGGTACCGGCGGCAACCAGGGTGGCGGCAGAAAAGTGGCTGATGGCGTCGGCAGCCAGATCACGGTAAACCACTTCCAGCGATGGATCGGCGGCTTTCCAGGCGTCGACTACGCTGCGGCTCAGCTGACGGGAGGCGGAATTGTCGCCCAGGATGCTCGAATCGATATGCAACAGTTTCATGGGACTCTCCTGATTGAAGACCGCATCTGGGCGATCACGTTGGAGAGAATCCTACCTGGACAGCGAATAGCTGATAAGTCAGCAAAAATGCGTTAGTTTGTCCTACTGGCAGGACAATGCTGGTTGCCATCTAGCAACAGGGCCGCTGCCGCGCCCCATCGCGGGCAGCGGCAACTGCCGTCCCCCGAAGCGACCCGCTATTCAGAAGAGCTCAACCGACGCTTTACGCGTAATTGACGTTGTTTAGACGCTCTTTTCTTAAATTCTTCACGAGATGCATCAGCAGCGCTCTCACTGACAGTTCGCCTTGAAAACACCACTTCAGACCGCTTAATTTGATTCACTAGTGGAGAAGCTGCAGCGCCATCCGACTTGGTGAGGGGTAAATACTCTTTTAAAAATTTATTATGATCTGCGCGACCCGTAAACACTCTCAAAATGGCCGAGGCATTTATTTTATTTGATATAAGAACTTCTCTATCCGCCTCAGCAAGCTGGCCGATGGCTGACTTATCACGACCTTTTAAACCCTTCCACTGCATATCATATATTTTAATTTCTGGATCTAGCGACTCGACATCAATCTCTATAATTGGATCCCAATGTGCCTCTGGTCTTGGACGTCGGTCCGTGCCCATACCCGCCGAATTCCAATTATACATTGTATTATATGCAGCAGCTCCTGCACTGCCAGTTGATATATATTGTGACTTCGCATTATCTCCAGATAGGTGTTGAACAAATGGCTTCCTTAGCCCAGGTCCTGTCGATACTATGTCGCCCCCCTGCCAACTTTTCATTGATCTATATTTTGCAGCGCGTTTAAGGTGTTGACCTTTTAGCTCTGGAAAAGCGTCTCCATCAGGAGGTGATGCTTCCTGCTCCCCAGTTTCTGGATTTAGCTTCATGCTTTCCATTGTACGAATCGCGCGATACAAAAACGCCCGACCGGTCCTTTTATAAAAAGCACTAGGGCTTTCAAATTCTACAAGAATGTCATCTTCAGGGCTGAGTCCATTTCCATCCTGCAAATTCACCGGATTATTCCTGACCATCCGATACAGGTTAAGCCCATCAATATCCCCCGCCGGGTCTGGGTTCATCCAACGCTGCAACCATGGCGCGTAATAACGGAAGCCGTAGTAATACAGCCCCGTTGCATCTCGCTCTTTTCCGGAGTAACGCACCGTTTTGTATTTCGCCGCGCTGGCACTTTTCGCCGCCCACCAGGCCGTGCCGCCATAAGGGTAGTAACTTTCCTGAGTGATCAATTCGGCATTCTGATCCAGCTCCAGCGCGCTGCTGCCCAAGTGATCACTGAGGCTGTAACGCAATTGATCGTTATCAATCCCTTTACGTAGCCCATCCTCCCAGTGCAAAAGTCGCACATCATTGCGTCCGGCCGGGGCAATGACTGTATGCATCGTCTCACCCGATGTGCGTGTGTGAATCTCCAACCCGGGCAGATAAAGCACTTCACTGACCTGCTCGCCGCCACGGGTTTTGGCGCGACGCACTTTGCGCACACGCTGACCGCTGCCGTCATAGACGTAGGTTTCAACATCGTCGTCTTGGCCATCTGGCTCATCACGCTGTACTTGGGTGACCTGGCACAATTGGTTGCGGCTATCCCACTTCATGACCTGTCCCGGCGCCAAGGCCTGCCCGTTGCCGTTGGCATCAAATGCCTTGTCAAATTCAATGGGTGAATCATCCTTGAAAATGCTGCGGTTACTGCACTCATCGACCACCATCTCACGGGTGTAGGTATTACCAGCCCCGGCCTCGTGCTTGAGTCGAGTCAGGTTGCCACCGCTGTCGTAGGTGTAGGTTTGGCTGTAACTACGCCAACGACTGTCATCCACCGCACCAAAGATCTCCAGCCACGGCAGGCCCGGGGCAATAGTCTGGCTGGCACATTCACGGCCAGTAGCGTTGGTCAGTTGGTACAGCGAGTCATAGGTGTAAGTACTCAGCGCCTGAATACGCTGCTGGGCAAACCATTGAACCGGCTGAGCGAGGTCTTCAATACACTCGATATTGCCTACGGGGTCATATTGGTAATGCAAGTCCTGCAGCATCTTGCCACCCGACTTTTCAGCTTTGAGGTTACACAGCCGACCGTCCACCGGCGAGTAACAAGCCGTGCTGACCACATCATTGCCTGCCCGCTCGATCTCTACCTGGCCAACAGCGTTGTAGGTCGTGCTTTTGAGTAACGCTACACCGTCCAGACGGCAAGCAAAGGGCTGCCCCGCAATATCGACTTCAAAACGCTGCACATGACCGAGCGCATCAGTTCGCTCGACTACAGCGCCTAAAGCATCGTGACGCCAGTGCGTGGTATACGTCTTGTCTTGCAGATCCGCTTCGGACGCTGGCCAGTTGGGAGGCGTCAGAGATTTGCAGAAGCGACGTGTTTCAGTCAGCGGCTGGGTCAATAAGCCAAAATGTTCATGCCATAAGCTGCCCGCCTGATCGTCGTGGCGAATCAGTCGGCCGCAGCGGTTATTTCGGGCGTCTTCCTCGTCAGACCCCGCATAGGTGAAACGCTCCACACAATGCTCAAGAGCATGCTCAAACACGCTCACAGGACGCATGAGCTCATCGTAGTGATAGCGCCTATGGATTTCGCGGCCGTCCCAGCGCTCACGCAACAACCCTGCAGCGTCATAACAGGTAACCCGCCAGCCGGCATCAACACTCTCTGATTGCAGCACTTGCCCACTGAGGCTATACAGCGTGGTTTGATTGGGTTGAACCCCGACCTCAATCTCACTCAGCTCAAGCAAACGCGGATCCCATTGTTGGCTCAGGTAACCCATGGCATTGAACACCTGGCGATGGACTTGCGCAGCGATATCCTCCTCAACATCCCGTCGATGGTAAGCAATGGTGCGCGCAGACAAGCCGCGCGGATCAATGACCGTTAGCGAAGGGGTATGCTGATACAGGGAGGTGGGCATGATCAGGTCTCAAAATATCAGGCACGGATAAAGCCAGATATTCGCGTCAAACCCTCGCCCCGTATACTGTCAAAAATAACAGTTCATGGACCCTGCCTACTCCTCTGCTGCCCAAGGCCCCAATCAATCCGGTGTCCCCCCCCTTTCAGCGTTAGTGTGATGTTTCAGAAGTACCACTGAAAATCACTAACCCATCGCTCGTGCTGCAAGAGCGCCTGAGGCTAGGATATCCTCAGCCCTCTTGTGCCATTGAAATGGCTTCGGGTTTAAGGTGCTCGCCATGCAAGACCTCAACGATCTCTTCTACTTCGCCCGGGTGGTCGAAGCCGGTGGTTTTGCCGCCGCCGGACGCTTGCTCGGGATCCCCAAATCGCGGCTGTCGCGGCGTATCGCCGAGCTGGAAGAACGCCTGGGCACACGCCTGCTGCAGCGCACCACCCGCCAGCTCAAGTTGACGGCGGTGGGCGAGCGCTACCTGCGTCATTGTCAGGCCATGCTGCTGGAAGCGGAGATGGCCGACGAGGCGGTTGCCAGCATGACCAGCGAACCCCGAGGCCGCCTGCGGGTGTCGTGCCCGGTGGGTTTGGCGCACTCGCTTTTGCCGCAGGTGATCAGCGAATTTCTCGAGCTGTATCCGCAGGTGCAACTGGACATGGTTCTGCTCAATCGCCGCGTTGACCTGATCACCGAAGGCATCGACGTGGCCCTGCGTGTGCGCGATCTGGGCGATGAAGACCCGGCCCTGGTCACCCGCCGCCTGCGCCAGGCGCAGATGTACCTGGTGGCAGCGCCGGCGTTTGCCGCTCGCCATGCCCCGGTCACGCCCGAAGACCTCAGCGGCCTGCCTATGCTCGGTGCTGTGGACGCCAACCGCCTGGTTCACCTGCGCCTGCTCGACAGCCGTGGCCACAAGCACGAACTGGCCATGGAAGCACGCCTGGCGATTGACGACTTTATCGTGCGCAAGGCGGCGGCAGTGGCCGGCCTGGGCTTTACCGCCCTGCCGATCATGCACTGTGAGGAGGAACTGGCCCGTGGCGAGCTGGTGCGACTGCTGCCAGACTGGTCACTGCCCGGGGGCTATCTGCAAGCGGTCTATCCTCATCGGCGCGGCCTGCTGCCTGCTGTGCGGGTATGGATCGACCATCTGGTGGCGTCGTTTGCCGACTGCGGGGAACGTTATGTCTAAGGGCAAGATGAGCGAAGCGCAGGTGGCGGGCTTTTGCCTGAGCCTGCCCGGTGCGCGGGAAGACTACAAATGGGGCGGAGTGAGGGTGTTCTCGATCGCCGGCAACAAGATGTTCGCGGTACTGGACCTGGCCGGTGCCGGCTTGTCATTCAAAGTCGACAGTGACCTGTTCCTTGGCTACGCCGACCGCCCCGGCGTGCGCCCGGCGCCGTACCTGGCACGGGCTCACTGGATCAGTATGACGCCCCCCTACCCGATGGGCCGCGAGGAGCTCTGCGACCTGCTGCAGCGCTCCCACCAGCTGGTGGTCAGGCGCCTGCCAAAGCGCCTGCAGCCGGGCCTGCTTATCTGACTAGCGGCGCCAGAGCACTGCCCAGCCAGCGGCCACCGAGCAACAGGTGGTCAATCCAGAACAACTGATGCAGGGCGACAATGGCCCAGAAGCTCAGCTGAAACGACAGTTTGCGGGTTTTATGCCGAAAGGCCTGTTGGGCCAGCAGTGCCCCGGGCCAGCCGCCACACAACTCGCTGGCGTGCAGCACCTTTTCCGGGGTGCGCCAGCCCTGGCTGCGTGCCTGCTGCTTGTCACGCCAGTACAGCGCAAAACTCACCAGGCTGGCCAGCGGATAAGCCACCGCGGGCAGCCAGGATTGCCCACTTAGCAGCATCTGCAACGCACCGCCCAGCGGCAACAGGCACAGACCGACGAAGACCAACAGCTTGCTACGCGGGTGCTGGACAGCACCGTTGGCGGTATTGGCGCGTCGAGAGGACGGTTGTGAGCGGCTCATCGACTCAACCTTGCGCCGTAGCCCAGTCGACCCAACCGAACTGCCAGGTCGCCAGGATGATCAGGCCGAAGACAATCCGGTACCAGGCGAACATGGCATAGCTATGGTTGGCAATGAAACGCAGCAGCCCGCGCACAGCGATCATGGCGAAGATGAACGAGACCACGAAGCCAATGGCAAATACCGGAAAGTCGCCAGGCTGGAACAGATCGCGGTACTTGTAGCCCGAATACACCGCTGCACCGACCATGGTCGGCATGGCCAGGAAGAACGAGAATTCGGTCGCCGCTTTGCGTGACAAGCCGAACAGCAGGCCGCCAATGATCGTCGAGCCGGAGCGCGAAGTCCCCGGGATCATCGCCAGGCACTGAATAAAACCGATCTTCAGCGCGTCGGACCAACGCATGTCATCAACCTGGTCGACCTTGATCACATGCTGACGGCGCTCGGCCCAAAGCATGATCACACCACCCACTACCAGGGCGCCAGCTACGGTGATGGGGTTGAACAGGTAATGGTGAATCAGGTCGGCAAACAGCACCCCCAAGACCACCGCCGGCATAAAGGCGATCAGCAGGTTGGCGGTGAAACGCTGCGCCTGCTGCTCCTTGGGCAAGCCCAGCACCACGTCGAAGATCTTGCGGCGAAACTCCCAGACCACGGCAAGGATCGCGCCCAGCTGAATGATGATGTTGAAGGCCATCGCCCGCTCACCACCGAAGTTGATCAGGTCTGCGACAACGATCTGGTGACCGGTACTGGAAATCGGCAAGAACTCGGTCAAGCCTTCGACAACACCCAAAATGACGGCCTGCAGGCCAGTCCAAAGATCCATTATTCCCCCACGAAGCGATGCCGATGGCATGCCCCCGTTGTAGTTTGCATAAGCCAGAGCCGATTCGAATGCCCGGTGTTTTTACCGCGACAGTTGGTGGCACAGTCGACAGATAAGTTCAGTCACCCTTCAGGAATGTCCCGACCGGGCCGAAATCCTATCAGACCTCTTGTATAAACGCTGCTGGTCGGCACTACACACCTCGGTGGATCAAGCACTTAGCCCTTGGTCGAGTAGGTGGTTGGCAAAAAGCATGCTGGGATGCGCTAGACAATAAAAAGAATCCGGGGTGACCATTGCATGAAGACTCTACGAAATATGTCGATCAGCCGCCGCTTGTGGCTGATTCTGGTAGTAGCAGTGGTGATGTTGCTGACCTTGGGCTTGCTGATGCTCAGGCAGATCCACGGCGACCTGTATCTGGCCAAGGCCGAAAAGACCCAACATGTGGTAGAAACCGCCGCAGGCGTACTGGCCTACTTTCAGGGCCAGGAGGCGGCTGGCACCCTGACCCGCGAGGCCGCCCAGCAACAAGCCTTGAGCGCCGTGCGCAGCTTGCGCTACGACCAGAACGACTACTTCTGGATCAACGACCTGGGGCCGAGGATGATCATGCATCCGACCAATCCCAAACTCGATGGCCAGGACCTCTCTGCGATTCGTGACCCGGACGGCTTTGCCGTTTTCAACGAAATGGCCGCACTGGCCAAAGCCCGGGGGGCTGGCAGCATCGACTACCGCTGGCCCAAGCCCGGTGCCAGCGAGCCGGTCGAGAAAACCTCCTACATCCAGTTGTTCAAGCCTTGGGGCTGGGTGATTGGCTCGGGGATCTATATCGATGACATGCAGAGCGAATTCATGCGCCAGTTGCGCGACGCCTCGCTGCTGGGGCTTGGCATTGCCCTGGTCATGACCCTGCTGGTAGTGCTGATTGCCCGCAGCATCGCTCATCCCTTGCAGGAAGCGGTGGACGCCATGGCCATGATCGCCAGCGGCGAGAGCGACCTGACCCGTCGGCTGGACACCCATGGCCGTGATGAAGTGACCCGGCTGGGCGAACATTTCAACCGCTTTACCGGCAAGTTGCAGGGGGTGATCGGCCAACTGCAAGGCGCAGCGCATGCCTTGGGGCAATCGGCTGTGGATGTCGGCAGCAACGCCAACCAGGCTCAACAGCACAGCGAACAGCAGTCTGCGCAGATGGAGCAAGTGGCCACCGCGATCAATGAAGTGACCTACGCCGTGCAGGATGTCGCCAGGAATGCCGAACAGGCCTCCAGCGAAATGCGCGACGCCCAGCACCGCGCCGAACAGGGCCAGCAAAGCATCCATGGCAGCCTGCAGCAGATCGATCAGCTGTCAGGCACCATCGATGAAGCGGTCAGGGTGATCCAGACCCTGGCCAGCCAGAGCACACGGATCGGCAGCGTCCTGGAAGTGATTCGTTCGATTGCCGAACAGACCAATCTACTGGCCCTGAACGCTGCCATCGAGGCAGCCCGGGCCGGCGAACAAGGCCGTGGCTTTGCCGTGGTGGCCGACGAAGTACGCCTGCTGGCCCAGCGCACCCAGCAATCGACAGCCGAAATCCAGAGCATGATCGAGCATTTACAGGGGCAGTCAGAGGCTGCGGTCAAGGCTATCGATGCCAGCAGCACGGCTTCGCGCCAGACCATCGAACAGGCCAACGAGGCGGGTGTCAGCCTGGACGCTATCAGTCAGGCCCTGCACAACCTCACCGCCCTCAACGCCTCGATAGCCAGTGCCACCCTGCAACAGTCGCATGTGGTCGAAGAGATCAACCGCAACGTCACTGAAACTGCTGACTTGTCGCGCCAGACTGCAGCAGCGGCGCAGCAGTCGAGCAGCGCCGGGGTGGCGCTGAATCAGTTGCGTGAGCAGCTGGACCGGTTGTTGGGGCAGTTCCGGGTGTAACTCAGTACCGGTCGGAGCATCTTCCTGGTGGGAGCGGGCTTGCCCCGCGATGTGATGTAGCTGACAGCCAGCAATCGCGGGGCAAGCCCGCTCCCACCGGGGGACACTACCAGCCCTTCACGCCGTGCATATCCGGTAGCCTGTGAGCAATGCCTTTGTGACAGTCAATGCAGGTAGCCTCACCTTTGGCCAGCGAGGTGGAGTGCATGGCCGCAGCGCGCTTGCTTTGACGGGTGAAGTCCATGAATTCGAAGTTGTGGCAGTTGCGGCATTCCCGCGAATCATTGGCCTTGAGCCTGGCCCACTCATGCTCGGCCAGCTCCCGGCGCAGGGTGAGGAACTTGTCGCGGGTATCGATGGTGCCAAAGATCTTGCCCCAGACCTCCTTGGACGCCTGCATCTTGCGCGCAATCTTGTGGGTCCACTCGTGCGGCACGTGGCAGTCCGGGCAACTGGCGCGCACGCCGGAACGGTTGCTGTAGTGAATGGTTTCTTTAAGCTCTACGAACACGTTGTCACGCATTTCATGGCACGACACGCAGAACTTCTCGGTATTGGTCAGCTCCAGCGCGGTGTTGAACCCGCCCCAGAAAATGATCCCGGCAATGAACCCGCCAAGGGTCAAAAAGCCCAGGCTGAAATAGACGCTCGGCCGACAGAGGATGCCCCAGTATTCCTTAAGCAGGGCGAACAGTGCTTTCATGGCGCCTCCTCAAGGTTTCTTCGCGGCGTTGGCGTCGTCTTGCAGGATTTTGTCGATGGTCTCGAAGCTGTTGCCAACCAGTGGCTGCACTTCTTTCTGCGGCACATGGCACTGGTTGCAGAAGTAGCGGCGCGGCGATACCGCGGCCAGGGCCTGGCCGTCGCGGTCCATGTAATGGGTGATGCTGATCATCGTCGCCTGGCTGCGGGCACTGTTGGCGCGGCTGTGACACGAGAGGCACTTGTTGCCGTTCTTGTCGATCTGATAGCCGCGAATGCTGTGGGGTATGGTCGGCGGCTGATCCGGGTAGTTGCGCTCGCGCTTGAGGTCCTTGTTTTCATCGTTGGCAATCGGCGGCGCAGGCATGCTCTGGGTCAGGGTGCCGCCCGGTCGACGGCCGTCCGGTCCGGTAGCATCGAGCGGATAGTCGATTTCGGCAGCGATCGCCACGCCAATCGCAGCGAGCAGGCACAACGGCAGAATTCGAAAAGTCATGACGGTGCTCCTCAGGCCACGCTGATCAACTCGATGCGTATAGCGCATTTCTTGTAGTCGGTCTGCTTGGAGATCGGGTCGGTGGCATCGAGCGTGACCTTGTTGATCAGCTTGTTGGCATCGAAGAACGGCACGAACACCAGCCCTTGCGGCGGTTTGTTGCGCCCGCGGGTTTCGATGCGCGCGCGGATTTCGCCACGGCGGCTGATCAGCTTCACTTCACTGCCGCGCCGCGCATTCATGGCCTTGGCATCATCGGGGTGCATGTAGACCAAGGCATCGGGCACCGCTTTGTACAGCTCTTCGACCCGCTGGGTCATGCTGCCGGTATGCCAGTGTTCAAGCACCCGGCCGGTGCTCAGCCAGAACGGGTAGTCGGCATCGGGGGCTTCGGCCGGCGGCTCATAGGGCAGGGCAAAGATGATCGCCTTTTTGTCCGGATAGCCATAGAACTGCACGCCACTGCCGGCCTCGACGTAAGGGTCAAGGCCCTCGCGATACCGCCAGCGGGTCTCTTTGCCGTCGACCACCGGCCAGCGCAGTCCGCGTTCGCTGTGGTACTGATCAAACGGGGCCAGGTCGTGACCATGGCCGCGACCAAACTGGGCGTACTCCTCGAACAGGCCTTTTTGCAGGTAGAAGCCAAACTCCTTGGCCTCATCGTTCTTGTACCCGGCTTCCAGTTGCTCGACCGGAAATTGATCGACCTGGCCGTTCTTGAACAGTACTTCGAACAAGGTTTTGCCCTTGTACTCAGGCGCCTTGGCCAACAGCTCTGCAGGCCAGGTTTCATCGGTGGTGAAGCGCTTGGAAAACTCCACCAGTTGCCACAAGTCCGACCTGGCATCACCGGGAGCTGTGACCAACTGGTGCCAGAACTGGGTACGGCGCTCAGCATTGCCAAAGGCGCCTTCCTTTTCCACCCACATGGCGCTGGGCAGGATCAGGTCGGCGGCCTGGGCCGAGACGGTCGGGTACACATCGGAGACGATCACGAAGTTTTCGGGTTTGCGCCAGCCAGGCAGCACCTCTTGCATGATGTTGGGGCCGGCATGCATGTTGTTGCTGGCCTGGGTCCAGTACACATTGAGCACACCGTCCTTGAGCATGCGGCTTTGTTGTACGGCATGAAAACCGACCTTTTCCTCGATGGTTCCGGCCGGCAGCTTCCAGATTTTTTCCGCAGTGGCACGGTGCTTGGGATTGGTCACCACCAGGTCGGCGGGCAAGCGGTGGGAGAAGGTCCCGACTTCACGGGCGGTGCCGCAGGCCGAAGGCTGGCCGGTGAGGGAGAAGGGGCTGTTGCCCGGCTCGCTGATCTTACCGGTAAGCAAGTGAATGTTGTAGATCAGGTTGTTGGCCCAGACCCCACGGGTATGTTGGTTGAAACCCATGGTCCAGAACGATACGACCTTGCGTTTGGGGTCGGCATAGAGTTCGGCCAGGGCCTTGAGGCGTTCCGCTGGCACGCCCGATTCCTTGGCGGTGCGCTCGAGGGTATAGGGGCGGACGAAGGCGGCGAACTGTTCGAAGTTGATGTCGCTCCAGGTGTTGGCCTTGTCGGCATTCTTGGCCTGGGTCTCCAGCGGATTGTCCGGGCGCAGGCCGTAACCGATGTCGTCGGCGCCCTGGGCGAAGCGGGTGTGCTTGCTGATGAAGTCCTTGTTGACCGCGCCGCTTTCAATGATGTGATTGGCGATGTAGTTGAGGATCAACAGATCGGTCTGTGGCTTGAACACCATGGGAATATCGGCCAGTTCGAAGCTGCGGTGCTCGAAGGTCGACAACACCGCGACCTTGACCTGCGGCTGGCTCAGGCGCCGGTCGGTGACCCTACTCCAGAGAATCGGGTGCATCTCGGCCATGTTCGAGCCCCAGAGCACGAAGGCATCGGTGGCCTCGATATCGTCGTAGCAGCCCATCGGCTCATCCATGCCAAAGGTGCGCATGAAGCCCATCACCGCCGAGGCCATGCAATGGCGGGCGTTCGGGTCGATGTTGTTGCTGCGAAAGCCGGCCTTCATCAGTTTGTTGGCGGCGTAACCTTCCCACACCGTCCATTGCCCTGAGCCAAACATGCCGACCGAGCCTGGGCCTTTGTTCTTCAGGGCTTCCTTGAACTTCGCTTCCATGATGTCGAAGGCTTTCTCCCAGCTGACCGGCTGGAACTCGCCCTGCTTGTCGTACTGGCCGTTCTTCATGCGCAGCAGTGGCTGGGTCAGGCGGTCATTGCCATACATGATCTTCGACAGGAAGTAGCCCTTGACGCAGTTCAAGCCGCGATTGACCTCGGCCTTGACGTCGCCATGGGTTGCTACCACGCGGTTATCGCGGGTGGCGACCATCACACTGCAACCAGTGCCGCAGAAGCGGCAGGGCGCCTTGTTCCAGTCCAGGGTGACCATGTCCGCTTCTGTAATCAGGTTACTGGCGGTGGTATAGATCGGCAGGCCGGCCGCTGCCGCGGCAATGGCAGCGGCCTGGGCCTTGGCGAATTCACGGCGGGTCATGCTCATTCGATCTCTCCTGCAGGGTCGAGGAGTTCGTGATAGATCAACGCCGCATTGAGAACGCCCGGCAAATTGTTGATCTGGTCGATGCGCTGCAAAATCTGGTTTTCATCTACCGCCTCAAGCACCACCACCAACTTTCCGGCGCTACTTTGCTGATGCAATTCCAGGCCATCGAGCAGGCGCAAGTTGGCTTTGACTGCATCAAACAGTTCCGGGCGGGCAAGTACTACAAGGCTGGCAATATGTCGGGCTTCGTCCATGCAGTGGCTCCAATAGATAGCGTTGGCGGTCTATCAGTTGGGCGGCCCGGGCGGGCCGTAGAGCATTTGCAAAAACCAGATGATGAATCCGTAGCCACCGACAATCGCCACCGATAGCAGGGGGAACAGGCAGGCGACCAGGAAGATGAACAGCAGGGCTTCCTTGCGCCGTACAGGTTTTTGTTCTTCAGCCGATGGCATTGGACGCGCTCCAAGCGGACTTGGCTTGAGCGTAGATCACCTCAGTGAGGTAGTTAAATCATTGCAGCTGAATTAGACCGGCGGCATTCCGGTTGCAGGCCAATGGCTTCGCCAGTTTGGCAAGCGCATCGGTAATGCAATTAAGAATAATTACTGTTTATTGGCTGGCCAGCGCTGCATTACTTCAGACTGCTCTTGAGGAATTGTTCTCGGTCTTGATGCATCTGCAAATGGGTCTTTCCAGCCGCATACTCCAGACCAGCGAGGCCCATTTTGAGCGCAAGATCGGGATGCCGTGCCGCATGAAGAATAGCCTCTGCCAAACTGGACGGGTTCCCCGTGTCGAAGATAAGCGCGGTGTCCTTGTCGGTAATATCCAGTATGCCGTAAGTGTCTGAGGCGATGACCGGGGTGCCTTGGCTGAACGCGTCGAAAATGATCCTGGGTTGTTCCTGCTTTAGCGTGGGAACCAGCACCCAGTCATGGTGGGAAATGACCTTGAAGAATTCTTCTCCGTAATTGACATTGTCTTGATATTGCACGGTGACGCCGCCATGGCGTTCCTTTGTAAAGCTCCGGCAGTTCTCCTCTAAATCACCTGAACCCATGATGGTGATGTTTATATTCACGTCGTGGGGTTTCAATTGCTCAATGGCGGCGAGCACAACAAGAACGCCTTTGTCTGCGACGAGGCGTGAGGGAAATAATATATTTAGTGTTCCATCTGTTTTGTCATTGAATCTGCGCTTAACCGCTTCCGGGTTTGAGAAATTGCTTTTGTCCACCCAGGTTGCAGGGTTGATAAGTGTTCGGCGCTTGTCGTTACCGAGAAAGTAATCCCGGTAAAATGACTGGGTGAATATTCTCGAGTTTGCCGCCTTCAAGCAGCATCTCAGTAGTATTTTATGAGCGTAATGTTCAATTGTTTTTCTGGTGGTTTTAGCCTCGCCCTGACCCAGCATCCAGAATGACGACTCGATGACGATAATCCATTGAAAGGGCATGAACGGCTTAAGCAGTAACAAATAAAAAGACAACGGGAATGCCCAGCCGGCACCATCGGAGTGAACGATTTTTGCTTGCTTGCATGCCTTGATGACAGTGACAAAGTTTGGCAGGAAATTTTTTAGTACCGATGGAATGCCGCGGTCATTTTTCAGCTCGAAAAGCCACTTTATATCCAGGTCGCTAATGTCTTGCAGGCCCTCCAGGCTTCTGCTTTTGACAACGGGGCAGCAGATGCCGAAGTTTTGTATGTAGTTTAAGTGCAGCTTCAGGTCTTTAGCCCACAAGGGGTCGGTAAATATTCTCCCTTGGTTGTCTTTTTTTATCACTATCCTGGTGAACAGGATGTACGGCTCATTGATCATATTCCCCTCACATGGAGCTGCTGACTGCTGCAAGTGATCTTCCCTACGGTATCAACCACTTCATGTGATGAACAGGCTGTCAACAAGGACAGCACGGGTGCGATAAAAACTGATCTACCTGAGTTTCGCGTTGACGAACCAATCGTTTGTTTACCCATAAACCTGAAAGCCTGCGCCACCTCTTTGGCCAAATGTGTTCATCCCGACAGTGGGTGCAGGAAACGCAGTCCAGTGTCGTGTGCGGGCCAGCACAATGATGTCCAATTGTCATCGTGACAAACGAAAGGATAGCCATGCCCTACAAAATCGGGAGCGATCGTCAGCATTTTTTTAAACAGCGCTGCGGCGCCGAGAGCAAGCGTGGCAAAGATCCATCAGGCTTACCCCGCGATGCGATATCACCGCTGGTGCCGCTCCAGCTGGACATCGTCCAGTGGGTCGAAGCGCGACTTGTGGCTTTCAACGCGCAGTTGCCTGCCGGTGGGGCAATGTCGACACTGGCCCTGGAGGGGGTGACTACCAGGCAGCTGTGGATCGATGGCGAGCGCCTCGGCGTGGCGATCACGTTCTGCCAGCCTGAATCAGCCAAGGACTTTCTCAGGTTGACTCTGCGCTCGGTGGAAATGGCCAAGGGGCTGGTTGAGGCCTTGCTCGATGCGCTTGAGTACCGGCAGTTGACGCCGTTTCAAAGCATCGCGGGCATCAGACGGGAGACACCCGAGGTAAAGCTCAGTTATGCCGTAACATCGAAGCGCATAGGCTCACCCAGGCCACACACCATCAAACTGGCATGGAGTGTCAGAGCGTTATGCTTGCGACTCTGTTTGAGCAGTTCCTGGACGAGCATTAAGGAGAATGCCTGATGAAATTAGCCGCTGCGCAAATCCGTTCGGCACCGGGTGACATCGATAAAAACCTCGAGAAGCATGTTGATGTCATTCAGTTGGCTGTCAGCCAGGGCGCCGAGGGGATCTTTTTCCCTGAACTGTCCCTGACCGGTTATGAACCAACGCTGGCGGATCGTCTGGCGTTGAGCCAGAACGATCGTCGACTTGATAGGTTCCAGGCGCTCAGCGACGCGAATGGTATTTTCATCGGCGTGGGTGCGCCTACCAGAAGCGAAGGTGGCGTGCAGATCAGCATGCTCGCTTTTCAGCCCGGTCTTGATCGCAAGACCTACTCCAAGCAGATGCTCCATAGCGATGAGGTTGCGTTTTTCACGAGCGGCAACCAGCAGCTCGTTCTCAAGCTAGGCGACAAGGTGCTGGCGCCTGCCATTTGCTATGAATCCTTACAGCCAAGCCATGCAGAGAAAGCGGCTGAATTGGGCGCAAACCTGTATCTGGCAAGCGTGGCCAAGTCGGAACAAGGCGTAAAAGCCGCTTATGGTCATTACCCTGCCATTGCAAAGCAGCACGCGATGGCTGTGCTAATGGCAAATGGTGTCGGGCCTGCGGGCAACTTTCTGGCTGCCGGTCAATCGGCTGTTTGGGATAGGGCAGGGAAGCTTGTTTGCAGTGCTGACGCCTTTGAGGAGGCGCTGGTAATGTTTGATACAAGCACAGAGGAAGCGAGCCTGATTCGTCTAACCCTGACCACACCCGAAAGTACCTAGCGTTCTTGCCGCATCCAGCCAGCTGCCTCCAGCTGGTTGGCGATCATTCGATTCATGATCCCATGACCGAGCAGTAGAACGGGCCCTTCATCAGCAAGGGACTGAAGTCGTTGAGCGGCCGTACAGGCCCGCATTCTGCCTTCACGGGCAGACTCGACTGTCCCTGAGAAACCGCAAAACCATAAAATTCGAAGAATAAGCACCCAGGTAAATTTGCTGTTGCGTGAGTACCCAGGATGCCCAGCGTTCAGTTGGAAACGTTGCTCAGCTTCTGCAGCTCAATCTGCTTGGCAGCACTGAGCTCAAGGTTTATGCGCTCCTCATCCAGATACCGATAAATGCTCTGCAGGCCGGCGATTTTCTGTTTGATTTCTGCCATTTTCTTTTCAATAAGCTTTGCACCGTCAGCACAATCGATCCGCTTGTTGCGCTGCGCATCCAGAATCTCGCCAATCTCTCCCAGGGAGAACCCCATGCTCTGTGCGCGCTGGATAAAGTCCAGATCCTCCAGGGTTTGCTCGGTGTAGACGCGATAGTTGTTGGTTCGCCGTTGTGCTGAGATCAGGCCGATCTGTTCGTAGTAACGCAGCGTATGCCGACTTGCACCGCTGCGGCTCTCGAGTTCGCCGATTCTCATGAAAACTACCGCTTGACTGTAGAGTTGGGTCGATAGTTTACGCTTGATTTCTCACCTTACCAAGGAACAGGGAAATGAGCGTTGAGTGCTTTGTAACCGGGGGGACCGGCTTCATCGGCCAGCATCTGCTAGCGCGCCTGAGTGCACAAGGTCACACAATTCGGGTGTTGATGCGTAGCCCCGGGCGACTCCCGGCATTGCGCGAGCAGGTCCGCAGTTTAGGCGGGGATGCAGCCCGGGTATTTGCCGTAGAGGGTGATCTGGAAAGGGACAACCTCGGTATCAGTCAGGCAGACCGGGAAGCGATCAGGCAAGCCCGAGTGGTATTCCATCTGGGCGTCCAGTTTGCCTGGGGGCTTTCACTGGAGCAGGCGCGCGCGGTCAATGTCGAAGGGGCAAGGCGAGTGGCGCTGCTGGCGTGCGGACAGAAAAGCCGTCTGCTGCTGATCGGTGGCTACATGCTGAACAACCATGACCACTTGCGGCGTATCGGCATCGACCCCGGTTGCCCGCTGTCGACCAATTGGCCGGCGGTTTACCGGCATGTCGGCGGCTACGAAGGCAGCAAGCTGGAGGCGTATTTTGCGACACTGCAGGTCATGTCGGCCGAGGGCGGGGAAATGACCGTTGTTCACCCCGCGACGGTTTGCGGCCATAGTCGCACCGGTCATATTCTTGGCGGTCAACCGTTGGCGGAGCTGATACGCAACCTTGTGCAGGGAAAGCTGGCTGCAGTGCCTGGTAGTACCGAGCACTGGTTGCCGCTGGTCACCGTGGACTACCTGGTTGAACTGGTGACGCATTGTGCTTTTGATCCAGCCATGGCGGGCCAGGAACTGCTGGCGCTTGATAAGCAAACGCCCAACTTGCGAGAACTTCTGGCACAGGTGGCACACGTACTTGGCTTGAAGGCGCCCAGGCATCACATTTCGCTTCGACTGCTGAAGTTGCTACTGAATATTCCTCCCGTCGCACGGCTGTTGAATGCGAACGCCGAATCCCTGGACTTCATCCAGACCACCCGTTTTGATACTGCGGCGCTTGAGCAGTTCGCCAACCGGCATGGCATCAGCAAGCCGGATATTGGCCAGGCGTTGCAGCACACTGCAACCTTCGTCAATTCGTTTTACCTTGGCCAGGACAGGGCACGCTGACACTTTCCAGAGGGGCTTGAGATAAAGCCCCTTGAACCAATTACATGGACTTTCAACGAGGTAAGTAATGCGGATCCATCAACTCAGAAGTGCAACTATCGTGGTTGAAACAGGCGCTTGCCGAGTCCTTGTCGATCCCATGTTGGGAGAGAAGGGTGTACACCCTCCGCTAAAGTTTTTAAGTCACCGCGGGCGCAATCCAACGGTGCACTTGCCCGCCACGGCGAACACAGTCGGTCCGAGGCAGGGTTATCGCCAACCATCTGGAAGCCCTCAACCATTGTCCGGTGTCCCGCGCAGAGCTGGCGGTGGCGGCAATGTGGGCGGGAGTCGGTGATCGATTACTGGTCCCCGCCGACGGTGAGGCGGTGGATGTTCGTCCAGTCACAAGCTCCGAACAGGCGAGGGGAGGAGAATACACTGCCATCATCGACCGGGTTTCACCCTGCATGGGAGACCCAGGCTTCGGCAGCACATTCGACTGAACGCGCGCAGTGACTACGCAGGTTACAGCGAAAGCCGCAAGTATCCATAGGTGTGGAATATGGGACCGTCCGTCGGTGGTTTTGCCCGAAAAATGAACCATCGGAAATTACAGGTCTCTTATTTTCCAGCAGGCCGGTCCTCAGTGATCACGCCATTCGCTCCCTAGTAAAAAAATGGACATTCAACCTCATCTGCATCGTATGGAATGCACGTGGGGATTTTTTTACCTGAACCTGGAGTAACGATATGCCCTCATCAATGACTCGCTGGGCGAGTCGCTG
>JBOICD010000013.1:0-19761 GCA_050739855.1 Pseudomonas sp. | reverse complement strand
CACAGGTTCGGTGGTGATCGCCGCCTCCAGTTCACCGTCCTCGACGCGCCGGGCAAGCTCCGCGGACATGCCCGAGAGCACGCTGATATGCAGGTGTGGATGCTCGGCCTTGATCCGTACCAGCGCCGCGGGCAGGCGTCCGGCCAATGCGGTGTGGATGGCACCGATCTTCAGCCGGCCACGCAGGCCCGGGCCGCTGACCAGCGCGTCAGCCATCTCATCATAGGCGGCGAGGATGCCTTCGGCGCGCTCGACCGCCAGATGCCCGGCTTCGGTCAGGCTGACCTGGCGCCGGCTACGGTCGAACAGGCTGACCTGCAGCTCTTCCTCCAGGCTGCGGATATGCAGACTGACCGCCGAGGGGGTCAGGCTCAGGACGTCGGCGGCACGGGCGAAAGTGCCGTGGCGAGCGATGGTGACCAGGGTGCGCAGGGCTTTGAGCGACAAACGCGGGCTCCGATTGTGCCGGGGAGTGGAGGCTCATCATGGCGTCGATCAACGTTGATTGAAAGTACCCGACTTCGGCTGGCCATAGGCCTGGGTAATCCGGTCGATCACCATCGCCAGGGCGACTATCGCCAACCCGGCTTCCATGCCCTTGCCGACATTCAATGTCTGAATCCCCACCAGCACATCTTCGCCCAGGCCGCGCGCGCCGATCATCGAGGCAACCACCACCATCGACAGGGCCATCATCACCGATTGATTGAGCCCGGCCATGATGCTCGGCATGGCCAGTGGCAGCATGACCCGGCGCAGGCGTTGCCAGCGCCCGGCGCCCAGTCCTTGGGCGGCCTGGGTCAGGGACGGATCGATTTGTGACAAACCTAGTTCGGTCAGGCGGATCAGCGGCGGCAGCGCGTAGATCAAGGTGGCGAAAATCGCCGGGACCTTGCCCAGACCAAACAGCATCAGCACCGGGATCAGATAGACAAAGCTGGGCAGGGTCTGCATGACATCGAGTACCGGCAACAGCAACTGGCGTGCCCGTGGCCGGCTGGCCAGCAATACTCCGATAGGCACACCGATCAGGATGCACAGCCCGGTACTCACCAGCACCAGGGCGCAGGTTTGCAGGAGTTTGTCCCACAGACCGATCACCCCGATCAAAAACAGCAAACCGCTCAGCACCAGTGCCCTGATCACACTGCGACTGGCATGCCAGGTGAGCAGCGCGACGACCAGCAGTAATAACCACCAGGGTGTTGCACGCAACAGGTTTTCCAGACCGACCAGCAGTTGCAGCAGGCCTTCGGAGACGCTGCGCAATTGATCGCCGTAGGCCAGCACCAGCCAGTCGACGAAACGGTTGACGCTGTCGGCGAAGGAGAAGTGCAGGGTTTCTGGAAAGCCTCCACTCACAAGCCAGCCTCGACGCGTTCGGCGACTTCACGGGGCAGCCAGGCTTTCCAGGTGGCCGGATGATCACGCATGAATTTCAGCGCGGCCTCCTTGGGCGATTCGCGTTTTTCGCTCATTTGCGCCAAGGCTTTGTTCAAGGTGTCGATGGGTATGTCGACCTTGGCGAAGAACTCGACCAGTTGCGGATACTCGTTGCGAAAAGGCGCGGAGATACCGATCGACAGCTTCGCTGGCAGTGACCGCGAGCCCTGTGGGTTCGGGTTGTTGGCGTCGGTCAGGGTCTTCCAGGCCACTTCGTTGAAAGGTGGTTCTTCCAGGCGAACCAGCGAGAAACGGCCCATCAAAGGGGTAGGTGACCAGTAGTAGAACAGCACCGGTTTGCCGCGGCGGATCGCCGAGGTGATTTCGGCATCCAGGGCGGCGCCGGAGCCACTGCGAAAGTTCACATAGTCGTTGTCCAGGCCATAGGCCTTGAGCTTCTGGCTGTTGACGATCTCGGAGGTCCAGCCGCTGGGGCTGTTGAGGAAGCGGCCCTTGTCAGGTGTCTCCGGGTCCTTGAAGACTTCCTTGTACTGCTTCAGATCATCCACCGCGTGCAACTCCGGGGCCAGGGCCTTGATGCCGCGAGCAGAATCCCCCTTGATCACGTATTCAGGTACATACCAGCCTTCATCGGCGTTCTTGACGGTGTCGCCGATGGCGAACACCTGACCGGCCTGTTCAGCCTTGACCCAGGCTGGACTGCGCCCTGCCCATTCTTCGGCGATCACCTGGATGTCGTTGCGCGCCAGAGCCACTTCCATACTGACGGTGCTGCCGGGGAGGGTATCGGTGGGGTAGCCGTAACCCTTCTCGACGATCAGGCGCAGGATTTCGGTGGTCAGGCTGCCGCTTTCCCAGGTGATGTCGCCGAAGTGGATGGGCTTGCGTGGTTCGCTGGCCGTAGCGGTAGCCAGGCCCAGAGCGAGCAACAGGCCGGCCAGCAGCGTCGGGATGCTTTTCATCAGGGCCTCTTCGTTGGCGGTCTACGGGTTCGGGCAAGTGTAGACGACGAGGTGTTGCGCACTGTCCTGGCACCGGTGTTCTGGAAAACCTTCTATCTGCACACCTGACCAGACCAGGTGTGAGCATGCGTGTTGGCATGCCCGGCGAAGGGTACGGGTGCAAACACTGAGGGTTGAACCTATGAATATCGATGTGAGCTTCGTTTACTACCGCAATTTTCGTTTCGATGGAAAATTCCACGTGCGCTGTATCGGCAGTGGCCTGAGCAAAGTGAAAAGCATCCGTTATGAGCTGGAGAAAGTCGGGCCTGACGGCCCTGTGCAGGTCGATGCCAAATCTGTGTACTCCCAGGCCCACAGTGGTGCCCTGAGCGATCACGGTTGTCCTGCCACTCTGCACACCGAGACGGCGGCAGGTACCTACACGATCAGACCGCGGATCAGGGTGATGGATGATGTGTCGGATCTGCCTGCCGGCTCTTCTCGCTCGCTGGTGATGGCGCCCTTGGTCATTGTCATCAGCGAAGGCGAACTGAGCAGAGGTCTTCTCGACACTGTGCCGCTTGAGGCCGCCAGAGACAGGGGCAGGCGGTCCGTGGCGGATGAGCAGGGCAACGAACCTGCTGGCGAGGCGCAGGTGGTGGACCCGTATGGCGAATCGCTGGAACCGTTCCCTTATGTGGCGCCCGGCAAGTCCTACCCGCCTTTGGTGCTCAAGTTCAACGATGGAGGCTTTGAGCGATTCCTGTCCGAGCTTGAGCCTGGCTCAGGTTCCACCCTCGTGCGCCTCTGGCCCAAACTGAAGGAGGTAATTGATCCGCAGCCCTTCCTGGACCAGCAGGAGCGTCTTGACGAAAAACTCGAAGCACTCAGGGATTACTGCTACCTGGAGCAGCCCGCGAGTATGCTCAACGACACCTATGTGGCGTTGATCAAAACCCTGGCGGCACTGGAGTACCTGGAATCCCTTCACTTCGTGCCCCCTGACCTCGAACCAGGCAACCTGATTCTTGGTGCTGCGGCCGTGCTGGCGACGCTGATCACTGGCGCGGCTGTTGTGGCAGGTAACAACGCCTATGACGACGCACAACCCACCCCAGACTTTGAACCGCTGCAGACTTACCTGGATGAGCCCGGTCCCAGATACCAGGGTTTGAATGTCCGCAAGGTATGGGATAAACAGGTGACGGGGAAAGGCGCGCGGGTGCATTTTTCAGATGGTGGGTTGTTCCCAAACCATGAAGACCTGCGAGGCAACCCCAACCTCAAGATCATCACACTGGAGCCCAACGGTGATCCTAACCATGGAACCAAATCTGTGGGGATCCTGCTGGCTACACCCAACGGCATCGGCATGACCGGCATGTGCCATGCCAGCGAATTGTATCTCTACAATAATGAAGCCCGGGATCAGAGTTCCCGTGCCCAGACACCGAAGGATCTTCTGCGCCATGTCGAACCCGGGGACATCGTTGCTATCAATCGGCAGTCGGCCAATGTGAATGTGTTGACGACATTCCTGCCGTCGATACAGCAACGGGACTGGCGGGACATGGCACAAGCGCTGACCGAGCGAGGTGCGGTGGTGCTCTTCGCCGCTGGTAACGGCAGTACCAAAACTGTTGCCGACAAAGGTACTACAGCGGGATATGGCGTCAATCTCTCGCAATGGCGGTACTTTGATGACCACGGAGACGCCGATGCCATTGTGGTAGGCGCCTGTCAGTCATGGGATGGTAAACCCCATCAGTACTCGAACTTTGCCTACCCGTACCGGATGCTCAATGCCTGGGGGGACAGCGTGGCCACGCTCGGTTCAGGGCAAGATAAACTGCAAGATAAATCCGGTAATGACAGGGATTACACCTCGAACTATGGCGGGACCTCAAGCGCCACACCCTTGGTCACCGGTGCGCTCACGCTGATCCAGTCCTACGCCATGGAGCAGCATCATGTCTATTTGAACGCTGATCAAATGCATCTGCTGGTTATGCAAGCGGGTTACCTGGATGCCACGTTGCCACATTCGTCGGTCCTGCCGATGGGGGCAAGGCCGAATGTCCATGCCGCCTTGGTCCTGCTTGATCAGATCCTGGGCGGTGGCAGGTTCCACTCGCCCAGGGATGAGCTCTGATGTGCAAGCGTAACCGTCGCTCGCAAGGGGTTACGCCTCAGACCCGGAACTGATCCATCAATCCCTGCTGCTGGTTGGCCAGGCTGTTGAGTGACTGGCTGACCCGCGCCGATTCGTTGGCCTGTCCGGAGAGCGATTCGGTCACGTCGCGGATGGTCGCCACGTTGTTGTTGATTTCCTCGGCTACGGCACTCTGCTCTTCGGCGGCGCTGGCAATCTGCAGGTTCATGTCGCTGATCACGGTGACCGCATCGCCGATCTGCTGCAAGGCGGTGACCGCCTGACTGACCTGCTCGACGCTGCCTTGCGCCTGTCGATGGCTGCTGTCCATGGCACCGACTACTTCGCGGGTGCCGGCCTGCAATTCTTCGATGACCTGGCGGGTTTCTTCCACCGACTCCTGGGTACGGCGGGCGAGGTTGCGTACCTCATCGGCGACCACAGCGAAGCCGCGGCCTGCTTCACCGGCGCGGGCGGCTTCGATGGCGGCGTTGAGGGCCAGCAGGTTGGTCTGCTCTGCGATCGAGCGAATCACTTCCAGAACTGAACCAATTTTCTCGCTGTTCTCGGCCAGGCCTTCGACCTGGGCCATGGCGGTGCTCATGTCGGCGGCCAGGGTGTCGATGCTGGTGGTGGTGCGGTCGATGACAGACAGGCCCTGGCGGGTGGCCTGATCGGCGTCGCGGGCCGCCTGGGCGGCCTGGGCCGCGCTGCGGGCAACGTCCTGGGCGGTGGCGCTCATTTCATGGGACGCGGTGGCGACCTGATCGACCTGACGGTACTGCTGCTCCATGCCGGCGCTGGTCTGGCTGGCAATCGCCGAAGACTGGTCGACGGTGTCGCGGGCCGCCTGAACCGAGCGCTTGACCTCGGCAATGGTCGGCTGCAGTTTGTCCAGGAAGCGGTTGAACCAGCCGGCCAGTTCGCCCAGCTCGTCGCGTTTGTCGTACTGCAGGCGACGGGTCAGGTCGCCTTCGCCGCTGGCGATGTCCTTGAGCATGGCCGCAACACCGAGGATCGGTCGGGTCACCCCACGCGCCATCAGCCAGATCAGCAGCAGGCCGACGATGGCCGCCAATGCGCCCAGACCCAGCTCGATCAGGGTGCCACTGGTGTTGCTGCGGTCGAGCTCCTGCTTGAGGGCCTCGGCCGGGCCGGTCAGGGCGCTTTCTGGAACATCGAGCAGCACGCCCCAGGATTTGCCGCCGGGGATCGGGGCAAAGGAGGCCAGCACCTTCAGGCGCTGCTTGTGATGGATGCTGTGAATGGGCGTGCTGTCGGCCAGCAGGCGGATCACTTCGGCGCCTTTCTCGGCATCGACCTGGTCAAAGCGCTGGGCCAGTTTGCCGACATCCGGGCTGTAGCCGGCCAGCAGGCCCACAGGGCTGAGGATGCTCACCTGGGTCTGGCCCTGGTAGAGGTTGCGGCTGGCTTGCTGGCTCATGGCCTGCAGGCTGTTCAGGTTGATGTCGATGGACAGGGTGGCGACTACCTTGTCGGCGACCATCAGCGGGAACACGATGCTGGTCATCAGCACCTGCTGGCCGTTGATCTCATAGAAGTAGGGTTCGATCACGCAGGTCTTGCGGGTGGTGCGTGGGCACACCGACCAGGTGTTGGCCGGCTCGCCGCTGGGGCCGATGCTGGTATCGGCCATGTCTTTTTCCGGCAGGGCCATGGAGGTCAGCTGGCCTGGAGTCGGTTGCGACCAGTACAGGGCAAAGCGGCCTTTTTCGTTACTGCCCAGTTGCTCCTGATTGACGAACAGTTCGTCCTTGTTGTCCAGTGCATTGGGTTCGAATACCAGTGACAGGCCGAGCAGGTCGGGGTTGGCCTGCAAGGCGGCGCGTACCTGGCGGGTCATGTCTTCGCGCAGGTCGAAGGCATCGAGAAAGCGCTTTTCGGCCTGTTCGCGCAGGAACAGGACCTGGCGGGCGAAACCGGCACCGTACTGATAGGCATCCATGAACTGGCGGCGAATGTTCAAGGCCTGGACTTCGCCCTGGGATTCGATGCGTCCCTGGGCTGACTCGGTGAGCATCTGCATGCTGCTGCTCTTGACCAGCTCCGAGCTGTGTCCCATGCGGTACAACGAAAGGCCCACCAGCAGGGTAACGATGCTGGCCAGGCACAAACCGGCGAGCAGGGTGATTTTCCACTGAATGGAAAGTTGTCTGAACGACATGGCGAAGTCCTTTGATCCAAAAAGATTGAGGCTGCCGACGTTATCGGCGGATGCGCCGCTTTCTTTATTCAAACGTTCAATTTCCCGTGGGGGCGGCGGTGTGGCGACCCGACTTGCCCCGCGATGCGAGGTGACTGACAACCCGTAATCGCGGGGCAAGCCCGCTCCCACCGGATGGGTAGGTGCGTCGTTTTCGTGCATTCCTACGACACCAATCGCCCGGTGAACTTTGACAAGCGTGAGGGCCTGCTTCAGAGTGTGCGCCCTCCATAAAAATACCCGTCGTTCGGCCACTGCTCCCGGGCAGTTTGTCGCCGAATCGGTCGCTTTTTGTCTGGTTTCTAGAGGTCACAGGAATGAATGCAGTAATTGCCGCGGTCGGCATCATGCTGATATTGAGTCTGTCCCGCGTGCATGTGGTGATCGCCCTGATCGTCGGCGCGCTGGCCGGCGGATTGGTGGGCGGCCTGGGCATCGAAGGAACGCTCAAAGCATTCAACGGTGGGCTTGGCGGCGGTGCCACCGTGGCCTTGTCCTATGCCTTGCTGGGTGCCTTTGCGGTGGCGATTGCCAAGTCCGGCATGGCCCATGCCCTGGCCGATCGCGCCCTGGCGATGGTTGGCCAGCAAGGGCATGCCGACGGTGGCAAGGTCAAATGGCTGCTGATCGGCTTGCTGTTGGTGGTGGCGATTTCTTCGCAGAACATTCTGCCAATCCACATCGCCTTCATTCCCCTGTTGGTGCCGCCGCTGCTCTATGTGCTGACCAAACTGCAGATCGACCGGCGCTTGGTGGCCTGCGTGATGACCTTTGGTTTGATCACGCCTTATATGTTCCTGCCGGTGGGCTTTGGCAACATCTTCCTCAACGAGATTCTGCTGGCCAACGTCAGCCGCAGCGGAGTGGATGTCAGCGCGGTCAACGTCACCCACGCCATGGCCATTCCGGCGGCGGGCATGCTTTTCGGCCTGCTCCTGGCGGTGTTTTTCAGCTACCGCAAAAAGCGTGTCTATGACCTGGAAAAAATCGAGCAGGTCGAGCAGGTGGCGGTGCGCTACAACCCGTTGACCCTGCTGGTTGCCGGGGTTGCCATCGCTGCGGCGTTCATCATTCAGCTGTGGCTGGATTCGATGATCATCGGCGCCATGGTCGGCTTTCTGATTTTCTCGGTGTCGGGCATCGTGCGCTGGAAGGACACCGATGACCTGTTTACCGAAGGCATGAAGATGATGGCCATGATCGGCTTCATCATGATTGCCGCTTCCGGTTTTGCCGAGGTCATGAAGGCCACCGGTGAGGTCAAGAGCCTGGTCGAGACCTCGGCGGTGTGGATCGACCACAGCAAGGGGATTGGCGCGCTGCTGATGTTGCTGGTGGGGCTGCTGGTGACCATGGGCATCGGCTCGTCGTTTTCCACGGTGCCGATTCTTGCCGCGATCTTTGTCCCGCTGTGTGTGCAGCTGGGCTTTGACCCGGTTGCCACCGTGTGCATCGTCGGTACTGCGGGTGCACTGGGCGATGCCGGCTCACCGGCCTCGGATTCGACCCTGGGCCCGACCTCTGGCTTGAACGTAGACGGCCAGCATCACCACATCTGGGACACCGTGGTGCCGACCTTCATTCACTACAACCTGCCACTGCTGGCGTTCGGCTGGCTGGCGGCAATGACGCTGTAGCGCGCAGCAACGCGGGTTGAGCGTAAGGCTCAGCCCCGTGCCGGCGGTGGCGAGATGCGGTTGAGGAGCATGCTGCCGTCCTTGTTGCGGGTCAGGTAGACCGGCAACACCTTGGGCAGGTTGCTGACCAGGTGCTTGATCTGCGTCGTGTCGTAGATGCCACTGATACGAATGCTGCCGGTGTTTTCGTCGGCCAGCAGCAGTGGCTGCTCCAGGTAGCGGTTGATCTGCGGCAGGGCCTGGGCCAGGCTCAGGTTGTCGAGGATCAGCTTGCCATTGCGCCAGGCCAGGCTGGTGTCATGGGCGTAGGTCTGACTCAAGCGCGGTTCGTAGTCACCGGCCTGGTAGCGTGCCTGCATGCCGGGACCCAGGCGATAGCCCCCATCGCTGTCGTTGGCATCGCTGCTGACCAGCACCGAACCTTCGACCAGGGTCACTTTGACCTGATCTTCATACTTCCAGACATTGAACTGGGTGCCGGTGACACGGGTCTGGCCCTGGGCGGCATGCACTACGAAGGGATGCAGGCTGTCGTGCTGGACCTTGAAGAAGGCTTCGCCTTTGACCAGGGTGACCCGGCGTTGGTCCTTGTAGTTGGTGAAGCGCAATTCGGTCCCCAGGTTCAGCTCGACCTGGCTACCGTCGCCGAGTACGACATGACTGATGGCGTCGCCGCTTTCCAGGTACTGATAGTGGTTAGGCAGCCAGCCTTGCTCCCAGCCGACCCAGGCACCGACCGGCAGCGCCACCAGGGCGATGGCAGCGGCCGAGGCATAGTGGCGCCAGGCGCTTTGACGACGCCGGGGAAGGTTGATGACATTACCGGGTGTGGCGCTGCGTGGCAGATGATCGGCGGTCTGCCAGATATCCAGCATGGCCTGGTATTCCTGGACATGCAGCGGGTCGGCGGCCAACCATTGCTCAAACGCCTGGCGTTCGGCCGTTGTGCAGTCCTCAGCGTGCAAACGCAGGCACCAATGCGCGGCGGCATCGGCGATGGCATCGTATTCGTCGGCGCTGTGGCTGGTGTGGTTCATCGAGACTCCCGGTTTTGCCTATTCTACCCTTGCAGCGTAGGCAGCGAGAACCCGAGATAATGGCGAATGACTATCAGCTGTAAGGTTTTTCATCGTGAAAAACCCCGTAAAAGCACTGAATTCACAGCTATACCCCGTCTGATGACGGGGCAAGCCGCGCTACTGCGGGCGACTGACGGTAGCGATCTGCTTCAGAAGTGTTCGGCAGCCAGGCTGAACAGGGATGTGCTGCCTGCCCGGATACTGGCTTGCAGCGACAAGGTGCGTGGCAACAAGCGAGCGAAGAAGAACGCCGCGGTTGCACGTTTAGCCGCGTAGAAAGCCGGGTCTTGCGCCAGGTTTGCTTCGGCCACGGCATCCATGCGCGCCCACATATAGGCATAAGCCACGTAGCCAAACAGCTGCAGGTATTCGACCGAGGCGGCACCGACGGCGTTGGCGTCCTCGAGGGCTTGCTCGCTCAACCACTGGCTGAGGCTTTGCAGGTCACTGGCGGCCTTGAGCAGTGGCTCGCGGTAGGGCGTGTCTTGCTCACAGAAATGGCGAATTTGCCCAGTAAACTCGGCCAGTGCCCGTCCGCCGTCTGCCACCACCTTGCGGCCCAACAGGTCGAGGGCCTGAATGCCGTTGGTGCCTTCGTAGATCTGCGCGATGCGCACATCGCGCACCAGCTGTTCCTGACCCCACTCGCGGATGTAACCGTGACCGCCGAACACCTGCTGGCCGAGCACACAGCTTTCCAGGCCGTTGTCGGTGAAGAATGCCTTGGCCACCGGCGTCAGCAGGGCTACCTGGCGCTGGGCGAGGTCGCGCTCCTCGGTATTTTCGGCGTATTTGGCGATGTCCAGTTGCTGGCCGACATAGGTGGCGAAGGCCCGTCCGCCTTCAGTCAGGGCACGCATGGTCAACAGCATGCGGCGAACATCCGGGTGGACAATGATCGGGTCGGCCACCTTGTCGCGCGCTTGCGCTCCGCTGGGTGCCCGGCTTTGCAGGCGGTCCTGGGCGTAGCGCGCGGCGTTCTGGTAGGAGGCTTCGGCGCAGCCGATGCCCTGGATGCCGATGGACAGGCGCTCGTAGTTCATCATCGTGAACATGGCTGCCAGCCCACGGTTCGCCTCACCGATCAGGTAGCCTGTGGCGCCGTCGAAGTTCATCACGCAGGTGGCCGAGACCTTGATGCCCATCTTGTGCTCAAGCGAGCCGCAGTGCGCCGGATTGCGTGCGCCCAGGCTGCCGTCGGCATTGACCAGGAACTTGGGCACCAGAAACAGCGAGATACCCTTGGGCCCGGCCGGGGCATCGGGCAGTTTGGCCAGGACCAGGTGAATGATGTTTTCAGTCAGGTCCTGCTCGCCGCCGGTAATGAAGATCTTGGTGCCGCTGATGCGGTAACTGCCATCGGCGGCGGGTTCGGCCTTGGTGCGGATGATCCCGAGGTCCGTGCCGGCATGCGGCTCGGTCAGGCACATGGTGCCGGCCCATTGGCCACTGTACAGCGGCGGCAGGTAAGTGGCCTTGAGGGCGTCACTGGCGTGGGCGTCGAGGGCCAGGCAGCAACCTGCGCTCAGCGCCGAGTAGAGGCTGAAGCTGCAGTTGGCGGCATAAAGCATCTCTTCGAACTGCACCGCGAGCATTTTCGGCATGCCCAGGCCACCGTGCCCGGGGTTGCCGGCAAGGCCGACCCAGCCGCCTTCACGGTAGGTCTGCCAGGCCTGGGCAAAGCCATCCGGGGTACGTACCTGACCAGCGTCAAAGGTTACGCCCTGTTCATCGCCACTGCGGTTGAGCGGGGCGATCAACTGGCCGGTGATTTTCGCCGCTTCTTCGAGGATGGCATCGGCGGTATCGGCGTCCACCCGTTCGCCCAGCGCCGGCAGGCGTGCCCACAGGGCCGGGCCCTGGAACACTTCATGAAGGACAAAGCGCATGTCGCGCAGTGGAGCATTGAATTCAGGCATGCGGATTCTCGCTGTCAAAGGGGGATCAGAGCGCCTTGGCCCAGTCGCGTAACAGATACTTCTGGATCTTGCCGGTGGAGGTTTTCGGCAGTTCACTGAAGACCACGGTCTTGGGCAGCTTGAATCCCGCCAGGTGCTCACGGCAGAAACTGATGATGTCGGTGTCGCGGGTCTGCTCGAAGCCAACCTTGAGGGTGATGTAGGCGCAGGGCGTTTCGCCCCACTTCTCGTCCGGGCGGGCAACCACGGCGGCTTCGAGTACGGCCGGGTGTTTGTAAAGGGTGTCTTCGACCTCAATGGTGGAGATGTTCTCGCCGCCGGAGATGATGATGTCCTTGAGCCGGTCCTTGATTTCCACATAGCCGTCGGCATGCCAGACCGCCAGGTCGCCGGTGTGGAACCAGCCACCACGGAAGGCTTCGGCCGTGGCTTCAGGGTTTTTCAGGTAGCCCTTCATCACCGTGTTGCCGCGCATGAAGATCTCCCCCAGGGTGTTGCCATCGCGTTGCACCGGCTCCAGGGTTTGCGGGTCGGCAACCATCAGGCCTTCAAGCGTGGGGTAACGCACACCCTGGCGCGACTTGATCCGCGCCCGTTCAGCCAGCGGTTGCTCGTCCCATTCGGCATGCCAGGCGCACACGGTCACCGGGCCGTAGACCTCGGTCAGGCCGTAGACGTGGGTGACCTTGATGCCCATTTCTTCCACCGCGCCGATGACCTTGGCCGGTGGCGCGGCACCGGCGACCATGGCGTTGACCGGGTGATCGATGGCCGCCTTGGCCGACTCGGGCATGTTGATCAGGGCATTGAGCACGATCGGCGCGCCGCACAGGTGTGTGACTTGATGTTCACGGATCAGGGTGAGGATCCGCTGTGGGTCGACGCGACGCAGGAATACGTGGGTGCCTGCGAGAGCCGTGACTGTCCAGGGGTAGCACCAGCCGTTGCAGTGGAACATCGGCAGGGTCCACAGGTAGATCGGATGGTTGCCCATGGCCCAGGTCATCTGGTTGCCCAGGGCGTTGAGGTAGGCGCCGCGGTGGTGATAGACCACGCCTTTGGGATTGCCGGTGGTGCCGGAGGTGTAGTTCAGCGAAATGGCCTGCCACTCGTCCTCGGGCCATTGCCAGGCGAACTCAGGGTCGCCTTCGGCGAGAAAGGCCTCGTAGTCCAGGTCGCTGACCGCCTGACCCTCGCCGTATTCCGGATCATCGACATCGACCACCAGCGGCGGGTATTCCATCAGCGCCAGCGCTGCGCTGATGACCTTGTGGAACTCGCGGTCGGTGATCAGCACCTTGGCTTCACCGTGTTCGAGCATGAACGCAATGGCTTCGGCGTCCAGGCGCACGTTGAGGGCATTGAGCACGGCGCCAATCATCGGCACACCGAAGTGCGCTTCGAGCATTGCCGGAATGTTCGGCAACATCACGGCTACCGTGTCACCTTGTCCGATACCGCGTCCGGCCAGGGCACTGGCCAGGCGTCGGGAGCGCTCGTAGGTCTGTTGCCAGTTGCGTCGGATGGCACCATGAATCACCGCCGGGTACTGGCCATAGACCGCTGCCGTGCGTTCGATGAAACTCAAGGGGCTCAGGGCCTGGTGATTGACAGGGGCGGGCGCCAGGCCCAGGGAGAAGATCGACATGAATTGTTCCTGTGCAGGGGGAGTCCGTATGGCGTACTGCAACCCCCGGTGGCTGATTGTTAGCTCTGATCAGGTGTCGTGAAGGGCAGGCCCTTCAGGTGTCACAATTTTTACGTGAAACCCTATGGTACTTGGAAGATAGACTATAGCAATATAGTAGAAGTACTATAGCTGTCTTCAAGGCCACCCTTTGAGCGCCTCCATGACGTATTTGCTCGCCAGCGACCCACAGCCCAGCCTTATCCTGGATGCATCCGCCGCCGTGCTGGCAGTCAATCCGGCCTTACAGGCCATGCTCGGGCCCTGGCCGGCGCGTACGGTCGACTACTGGTTGCCGAGTAACGTACAGGCGTTGGTCAACGCTTGCCTGAGCCAAACGCGCGCCATCAGTGGTGTCGAGGCGTCGGTGGCTGACAAGATCCTGCTGTGGACCTTCATTCCCGCCAGCACCGACCAGGTGCTGGTGCGTTGCCGCGACGCCACGGCCGAGCGCCTGGCTGAGCGGGAGGCCAGCCAGGCCCGGCGCCTGTATCGACTGATCACCGAAAACACTACCGACCTGATTTCCCGGCACAGCCCCGACGGCTGCTTTCTCGATGCCTCGCCAGCGTCCTATCGATTGCTTGGCTATTGGCCCGAGGAATTACGCGGAGTCGCGGTGCAATCACTGTTTCACCCTCAGGATCGCCAGCAGTCGTTGCTGCAGGCCGCCCAGGCACTGGAGCAGGACGGTTACCAGACCATGACCTGCCGGGTGCGTCATCGTGATGGCCGCGACTTGTGGTTCGAGATTGCCAGCCGGGCGATTCGCGAGACCTATACCGGGGCGGTGGTGGAGATTGTCAGCGTCTCGCGCGATATCAGCGTACGTATCGAGGCGCAGGAGAACCGCCGACGCCTGGCCGAAGTGGTGGAGGCCAACACAGACCTGGTGCTGTTCACCGACCGTGACGGCCAGCTCAGTTACCTCAATCGTTCGGCGCGACGGGCGCTGGGGCTGCAGGACGCGCAGATGTTGCCGGGGTTACAGGCGTTGCTCGATCCGGCGTTGCTGCAACGCCTGGACCGCGAAGGCTGGCAGTGCGCCGAACAGACGGGTGTCTGGCATGCCGAGACGCGGCTGATTCCCTGGCAGGGCGCTGCGGCGTTTCCGGTGTCGTTGGTGTTGCTGGCCCATCGTGGCACCGGTGGCGAGCGTTACTACTCGCTGGTGGCCCGCGACATGACCGAGCGTGAATTGCGCGAAAGCCAGCAACGCCGCCATCAGGACGAGCTGGCCCACAGCGCGCGGTTGATCACCCTTGGCGAACTGGCCTCCGGCATCGCTCATGAAATCAATCAGCCGCTGGCCGCTGTGGTTAATTACGCCGGCGCCAGTCAGCGTTACCTGCAGGCCCTGGATCGTGATCCGCAGGCCGCCCTGCGGGTCGCCCAGGGTTTGCAGCGCATCAGTGAACAGGCGACTCACGCCGCCGAAGTCATCAAACGCTTGCGTGCGTTTTTACGCAAGGAGCCGCGGCGCCTGCAGGCGTTGGCCATTGCCGATGTCGCGATTGAAGCGGTACGCCTGTGCGATTGGGAGGCGGCGCGCGACCAGGTGAGCATCGAGCTACAGATCGGCGATCCGCTTCCTGCGGTTTACGCCGACCGGGTCTTGCTCGAACAGGTATTGCTCAACCTGTTGCGCAATGCAATCGACGCCAACCGCGAGCAGCATCAGGGCCAACCCTCGCGTATCGTGCTCAGCGCAGCGCTGGTCGAAGGGCAAGTGCACATGCAGGTCAGCGACCAGGGGCCAGGTGTGCCGGCAGAGCGTCTGGACGGTATTTTCACCCCCTTCAACACCAGCAAGCCGGAAGGCCTGGGTCTTGGCTTGAGCATGAGTCGCAGTATCATCGAAGGCTTTGGCGGTACCTTGCAGGCGATGCCGGGTGCCGCGGGTGGCTTGATGTTGTGTTGTCGGCTGGCGCCAGTGGCAAGTGTCTGAACAGAGGAAGTGTGATGCAGCAACCGAAAGTCTATGTGGTCGACGATGACCAGGGCATGCTCGATTCCACGGTCTGGCTGCTGGAGTCGGTCGGGATTCAGGCGTTGCCCTTTACCAGCGGCCAGGCGTTTCTGGAGGCCTGTGACGCACACTTGCCCGCCTGTGTGCTGCTCGATGTACGCATGCCCGGGATGGGCGGGCTGAGTGTGCAAGGGGCCTTGCGCGGGCGTGCTGTCGAACTGCCGGTGATCTTCCTCAGCGGCCATGCCGACGTCCCGATCGTGGTCCGGGCGTTCAAGGCAGGCGCCTGTGATTTCATTGAAAAACCCTACAACGACCAGCTGTTGCTGGACGCGGTCCAGGCGGCGCTCGAGCGTTCATCCCAGGCGCTGGCGGGCAGTGGGGCCCGTGCGGCGGTGCAGGCGCGGATCGACAGCCTGACACCGCGTGAGCGGGATGTGTTCGTGCCACTGGTGCAGGGCTTCAGCAACCGCGAGATAGCCGAGCAGCTTGAGGTCAGTGTGAAGACCGTGGACCTGTATCGGGCACGGGTGATGAAGCGCATGGAAGCCGAGCACCTGCCTGCGTTGGTGGGGATGGCGATTGCTTGTGGCGTGGTGCAGCCGTTGAGTCTGCGCTGAATGTATCGCGGGGCAAGCCCGCTCCCACAGTGTAGGGTCACAAAATAGATGATTCGGGAGGCTCAGCAAACGCTGGCGGAAAATCATATTTTTTGTGCGCCCGCCGGTTGGAGCTCACAAAATAAATGAGAAAAGCCTACTCGCCTCAAAGAATAGATGCGTCCGAGTAGAAACGTTCTCGCTTCAACCTTGAGCCACTCAACCGACCGTCCAGGGTGCTTGTGTATATAGGGGTTATGCCGAGATAAAGGAAAATCAGGACATTCGCGTCGTAAGCGGTTGTTCTATAAAAGGCCTGCATGCAATCCACCTCAAGCCTTCCTTATACATTTAGTATGTGGATTTAATTTTAACCATTCAAGATAGTGACAATAGCAATTCGATATAATATATTTTATACAAGTGCTCTAAACTTAGACTCGCAATGCAAGGCATGTAGCTCAAAGAATTTTCTCTTCCTGAGCTTCATGCAATATACCTCTCCTCAATAGGAGATCCCTATGCTCAAGCTAAGCGATAAGCGAATACTCGCAATTTTTGGACGTCGAAATCCATCCATTTTTGACGCAGTAATACCACACGGACCATTGAGCCGCTTCGAAGAAGTTGCACTCAACCCTCAGCCCCTTCCCCCGCGTGTATTGGGTGCAGCCATCGCTGATGAACTCATCAGTTCATTCAGGCTTGCCCAACGGTTTGGGCTAGATAACGGGCGTCTGCTGGCCGAAATTGAGGAGCTGTGCCCACGCCGATGGAAGGATCTCAAGTTTCCTCCTGGGTGGCCACGCCCCCCGAGACCAGACCCGCCACCTGAATGGTTCATTGAGTTCCAGCTTGGACTTGCCTCTCGGCTAGCAGCGGCCTCATTCGATGCAGAAGGAACCCCACTTGCGGAAAACCTTAATAACGTTATCGAACTCTCCCTGGCCTCGGTCGAAAACGTTAATGCTTAATTAAGGAAGGTCTGAAGTACCCACCGATTTTTTGATACTCCAACCATTTGGTGTTCAAAAAATCGGTGGCCTGCCAAAAATCAGGCTGTGGCTCTTCTTAATTCATTGTTTTTCCTTGAACAGCACCTTTTCTCCGCGCATTTCGCGCATCACAGGCGCACCTCTCCCGCAACCAACAGCCGTTTTCGCATCATCCAAAGGTTCGTCAGGGCAAATAGCGTGGTCTGTTGCGCGGTGTATTTCATCAGCCCGCGATAGCGCACTTTCGTATATGTTGGCGCCGACGCCGAATTGACCCTGTTGCCGAGATATCACTTACCCGGTCTGACTCCTCGCGAACCACTACCTTTACTGGGCTTTTGCCGATTTGAAGGTGGGTTAGTCTTGCGTCAGCACGTGGGTCAATTCGGCATTGGCGTCAACAACCCAGCCCATGCTGCCACTCAAGCCCGGGCAGATCGAGCGCCGGACGCATGACTGCAAGCGTCACGGCACGGCCAGTCTGTATACCACCTTTGACATCCTGACCGGCCAGATCATCGGTCGCATCACCCAGCGCCACCGAGCCAAGGAGTTCCTGGCATCGACCGCAGCATACCCGCCGAGCTGGATTTGCATGTAATTATGGACAACAGCATGGCGCACGAGACCGCAGCCGTCAGGGCGTGGCTGGAAAAGTATCCCCGCTTCACGCCGACCAGCACCTCCTGGCTGAACACCATGGAGGGCTGGTTTGCGCAGCTGGAACGACAGGCGCTCTTTCGGGACGCGTTCAGCAGTGTGGCGGATCTGCGCGCGGCGATTCGGCGTTTCATTGAGGTCCATAACAAACACTAAGCCACGCCATTTCGCTGGAACAAAACCGCTGAATCCATCATCAGCTTGGTACATTGGGCCAAGCTGGCAGCGATCAAACATAAGTTATTGGACTAGCCAGGCAGTCCATTAGGCAGTCCGCTGGACGACGAAAGTGGATGCATCAAGCAAGAATTGCTTGTGAATTGAAACGGGTTCGTCGCGCAAAACGCAAAGTGCCTCAAAGAGAGCGGCACCCGCCAACCGTCGGGCGCACGAGCGCGCGTACTCGATGCTACCCGTGCGATGCATGGCTCGAAGCAGCCATTGCTGGTCTGGAGTGCTGCGTGCGCTTCGGGGGCCAACTAAAAACTCCCTCGCCCTTTCCCGTTCCAGTGCCGGTGCGTGGCGCAAGTAATGCAGCAACATTAATGTTCGCTTGCCCTCCAAGAGATCGCCACCGATCTCTTTGCCATAGCGGTCCTCTTGTCCGACAAGGTTCAAGTAATCGTCCTGGATTTGGAATGCGGCGCCAAGGTACCAACCGAATCGATACCAGTCGTCAGTACTTCGCCGCCCAGCCAAAAGCACCCCGACGCGCATTGGATAAATGCACGTGTACCAAGATGTCTTCTTCAAGCACATGCGCAGGTAGTCCTGGTCGTCCAGAGCAATGGCATTGTCTCGAATCCACGCAAGCTCCATCGCTTGTCCTTCGAGCGAATGCTCCAGCATCGTGTATGTCTCTTCGACGATACGGCCAGTAATGCCCTGGTTGGTACAGTTAAGTGCAGTCAGGAGTGCGCGGAATCCCAGCAAGTTAAGCGCATGGCCAATATTGATGGCGATGGGAATACCATGGAGCGCATGCATTGTCTCCCGACCCCGACGTAGTTCACTTCCGTCCTGAATGTCGTCGTGAACCAAAAAACCGCTATGAAACAGTTCAATACTTGCTGCCAACTGTTCGCCAATATCTCGATTTGCTCCGCAGGCGAGGCACGTTGCTAAACAAAGAGCCGCGCGAAAACCTTTGCCACCGCGTTTTGGATAGTCGCAAATAAGCTCGTAAAGGGGGCTCTCTGCCTTATCGGAAAGCAGATCTTCGATTCGAGGCAATACTTGCTCGCGGTAATCCGCAAGGCACCGCTCGAAGGTCGAGCTCATACTTGCGGTTCTTGTCTGTTCTGCTGTTCTGCGGCCCGCTTACCGCCCTTACGTTGTCCGGAAGTTTTCTTCACTGGAACAACTTCATTGAAGACCGATGCGCCGATTGACGTCATCTCGATGGCAACATCAATGAGGCCGCGCGCGTGGCCTGCGAAGGTCTTCGTAAGAGTGGCCATCTTCGGTGAACCCAGCTCATGTGAGAGATCGATCATCGCGTCAATGAAGTAATTGCTGTCCTCTTTCACTTGCGCTAGCGCTTCGCTCAAGTCACTAACGTCTACGCGCCGAGTCCTAACGAACCTCTCTTGCGCACGTTTTGCCGCCACGATGCCAGCAGCAAGCTCCTCATCAAGAATCTTCGCTGCTACGTCAACGACCGACGCTCCAATCATGGCAAGCTGTGCTGGTGTCGGCCTTGCGTCGTCGTCAACCTTCTCTATTGGCTCATCCCTTTTGGTGCGAGCCTTACGCTTTTGGATTGGCATGTGCTTCCCCGAGATGAGCGAAAATTGGTGCTCGGACAGCTTCCAAAGTATAACTTTTTCGGCAATTTTCAGATTAGTCCGGGATCAAAGCATGTCAATCGGCAGGCGCCTTTCTCGAACTCAGGGCACAATTCTAAGGACTAGCCTCCGCCAAACGTTGCACTTTGCTCGGCCCGGAGAAAATCGGAAGCATCCCCCTGGCTAATGCCAGTGAGGCCGTGAATGCCAATCCGAGGAGCTTCCCGCCGTGTTCCAGCTGACCAACGAGCACACCACCGATACGGCCCTGTTGGCGCCGACGCCGAATTGACCCAGTTGCCGAGATATCACTGACCCGGTCTGACTCCTCGCGAACCACTACCTTTACTGGATTTTTGCCGATTTGAAGGTGGGTTAGTCTTGCGTCAGCACGTGGGTCAATTCGGTATTGGCGTCAGCACTCATACCTAATCCTGAGGCCTCACATGGAAGCCCAATGCTGTTGGCTCGATTTGGAGATGAAGTGCTCTTAGTTGGGCCGGAACCATCCTACCCAGGAGATTCACCGTTTCATGCTTGATGAGTTACAGGACCATCCGGAAAGGTACTTCGAGAACCTCTCGGTTTTGGTCGCGTTTTTCTACATTTTGGGGTCTCCTTTTTCCGCTGATAGGTCACGATTTCATGACTGATCAGAATTTCTAGAGAGCTGCTTGATCTCTTTCTTTCTAACCGAGCAGTTTG